>NZ_JAMYVB010000010.1:0-231977 GCF_040323635.1 Mesorhizobium sp. M0037
CCGACCACATGAAGATCAAGGCAGCCAAACTGGAGAATGGCCTCCTCTCGATCGACATCGTCCGTGAGATTCCCGAAGAGCTGAAGCCGCGCCGCATCAGCATCGGGGCCGGCGACGCCCAGGTGGGCGGCAAGCAGATCGCCCAGGATACGGAACGCACCCGCAAAGCGGCCTGATCGTATCGATTCAGTTATCCCTGCGGTCCGCCTCCCGGCTTCGGCCGGGAGGCCCAGATTGCGGAGAATGGAGATGGACAACTTCTACGAGACACCGACACTTTCTGCGGCACGCTCGGGCAAAATTGAAACTTCTTTGTGCCTGCTCGACAATCCAGACGACGTCATCAACCATCCACGCCTCAGCCGTGGAGAAAAGCGGGCACTGCTTTCCTCGTGGGCGTCCGATGCCTGCGCGGTGGAAAACCAGCCTGCCTTGCGCCGCCTGGACAACGGCACGGTAATCCCTGTCGACCAGATTCTGAGGGCGTTGAAGGCTCTCGATGAGAAACCCACGCTGGGGAAAGAGACTTCAGGCCGAGTGCTGCCTTGGCGACCCTCCTCGCGCCGCAGCGCTCTCAAGGCTTGGCGGCGTCGTGGCCGTTCTTTCGGCCCCGACGATGACGACGACCCGCCCCCGTGCCCGGCAGTGATCGCGCCGCGCCCACGCCCACCATGCGGAATCGGCGCAGTGGCCGGGGTCGAACTCGCCTGTGCCTGAACTAACCCTGGGTTGATCCAGCTGCCTCCGCATGGGCAGCTGGATTCCAATCTTGCGTGCGCTTCATTTGGTTTCCAAAACAGCAGGTCGCAGGTTCGTCCGCAACGCCATTTCCTCGAACTTGTAATCGCGTGCCTGATTTCCGGATCCACCTCCTGGAATTGGGGTCCGGCATTGAAAAAGGGCAGGTGGCTTGCCATATTGGGCGAACTGAGGCATAAGGCCTCGATAGCCGGGACGGGACGACTGGATGGTTCCGAGGCGGCGTTTGGTCATAAAGCGGACACTTGCCACTTGCGTGGATCAAGAATCGGTTTTATGTAGACACAACAGACACGCGACGCGTGGAGCTGGGAAGCCGGCTTTACGCGTCCGATTTGCATGGGCGAAATGGCGCTGATTCGGCGTCGACTTGAACCCAGGCGGCACGTCCCGGCCAGCGGGATCATCCAGGAGACCCGGCCAACGGGTCTTGAAGACAGAGCGGCATATGGCTTCGAAAACCACAAATCCTTTCGTCTTTCTCCAGCAGGTCCGCGCGGAAACTGCCAAGGTGACTTGGCCGTCGCGCCGGGAGACGATGATCTCGACGGTGATGGTGCTCGTATTCGCGGTCATCGCGATGATCTTTTTCTTCACCGCCGACGTGGCCATGGGCTACGCGATCGAGCGGTTACTGAGCCTCGGCCATTAAGTCCGGCGATTACGGAGAAGTCTTGAAATGACCGCGCGCTGGTACATCGTCCACGCCTATTCGAACTTCGAAAAGAAGGTCGCCGAGGACATTGAGAACAAGGCCAAGCAGAAGGGCCTGTCCGCCGATATCGAGCAGATCGTGGTGCCGACCGAGAAGGTCGTCGAAATCCGCCGCGGCCGCAAGGTCGATGCCGAGCGCAAGTTCTTTCCGGGCTATGTGCTGCTCAAGGCCAATCTGACCGATGCGGTGTTCTCGCTGGTCAAGAACACGCCGAAGGTCACCGGCTTCCTCGGTGACTCCAAGCCGGTGCCGATCACCGAAGCCGAGGCGCAGCGCATCCTGAACCAGGTTCAGGAAGGCGTCGAGCGGCCGAAGCCCTCGGTCACTTTCGAGATCGGCGAGGCGATCCGCGTTTCGGATGGTCCGTTCGCCTCGTTCAACGGTTTCGTCCAGGAAGTGGACGAGGAGCGGGCGCGGCTCAAGGTGGAAGTTTCGATCTTCGGGCGCGCCGTGCCGGTCGATCTGGAATTCGGACAGGTCGAAAAGGGCTGATCCGAAAACCCTGCGCCGGTTCGCCGGCAAGGGGAGGCGGCGCGGAAAGCGCGCGGCCATGAACGGGTGGGAGGCGAATGCGGCTTTAGCCGGCCGCGCGGACCGCACCACCAGACTGCAACCGCCGGTGTTCCCGATACTGGGGCCGGCATGAGATAAAGGCAGGAAAGAGATGGCTAAGAAAATTGCAGGCCAGCTCAAGCTCCAGGTCAAAGCGGGATCGGCTACGCCGTCTCCGCCGATCGGCCCGGCACTTGGTCAGCGCGGCATCAACATCATGGAATTCTGCAAGGCGTTCAACGCGCAGACCCAGGAAATGGAAAAGGGATCGCCGATCCCGGTCGTCATCACCTATTACCAGGACAAGTCCTTCACCTTCGTCATGAAGACGCCGCCGGTGAGCTACTTCCTGAAAAAGGCGGCGAACTTGACTTCGGGTTCGAAAGAGCCGGGCAAGATCAAGGCCGGCACGATCGGTCGCGACAAGGTGCGCGCCATCGCCGAACAGAAGATGAAGGATCTGAACGCAAACGACGTCGAGGCGGCCATGCGCATGGTCGAGGGCTCCGCCCGCTCGATGGGTCTGGAAGTGGTGGGCTGAGATCATGGCAAAGATTGCAAAGCGTGTATCGAAGTCCCGCGACGGCATCGACCCCAACAAGGCCTATGCCCTTGGTGAGGCGCTGAAGCTGCTCAAGGACCGTTCGACGGTGAAGTTCGACGAGACCATCGAAGTTGCGATGAACCTCGGCGTCGACCCGCGCCATGCCGACCAGATGGTCCGCGGCGTGGTCAACCTGCCGAACGGCACCGGCCGCTCTGTCCGCGTCGCCGTGTTCGCACGTGGCGGCAAGGCCGATGAGGCTCGCGCCGCCGGCGCCGACATCGTCGGTGCCGAGGATCTGGTCGACATCGTCCAGAAGGGCACGATCGACTTCGATCGCTGCATCGCCACGCCGGACATGATGCCGCTGGTCGGCCGTCTGGGCAAGGTGCTGGGCCCGCGCGGCATGATGCCGAACCCGAAGGTCGGCACCGTCACCACCGACGTCGCCGCCGCCGTCAAGGCATCGAAGGGCGGCGCTGTCGAGTTCCGCGTCGAGAAGGCCGGCATCGTTCATGCCGGCGTCGGCAAGGTCTCGTTCGACGTCAAGGCGCTGGAAGAAAACGTCCGCGCCTTCGCCGATGCCGTGACCAAGGCAAAGCCGGCTGGCGCCAAGGGCAACTACGTCAAGAAGGTGTCGGTCACCTCGACGATGGGCCCGGGCCTCAAGCTCGACGTCTCGACGCTCGCAGCGTCTTGATACGAACATCTGGATCGGCTGCCAAGGCGCTGATCCGCAAGTGAATTCCGGGCCTCCGACTTGTCGGCGGCCCGGTACCGGAAGTCGAGAGGCTTCCGGAAATCCTGTCCGAGATTGCAGGCGGCCCAGAAGCCTTAATTGAACTAGGCCTGCATGAGACGGGTGAAAACCGGACAACGGAGCGACAAGCTCCAATGAAAGGTTCGAACCGTGTTTGCCTTTTGTCTGCGCATCTCCGGCTTGCCGTCGATGTGGCGAAAGGGGGCAGGATCCTCGAGCGTCGTTCGGGAGATCTGTAATGGATGGCCCGGCCGGCAAAAAGGCAACCCGACGCCTGTCCCACTAGCGGGGCAGGGGTCAACTGGAGATAGGCAGTGGACAGAGCGGAAAAACGCGAACTCGTCACGGGCCTGAATGGTGCTTTTGCAGGCGCTGGTTCAGTCGTCGTGGCCCACTACGCCGGGATCACCGTCGCGCAAATGAACGACCTTCGGTCGAAAATGCGCGCTGCCGGTGGCACCGTCAAAGTCGCGAAGAACCGTCTCGCCAAAATCGCTCTTCAGGGCACGGACTCCGCATCGATCATCGACCTGTTCAAGGGACAGACGCTGATCGCTTATTCGGAGGATCCGATTGCGGCGCCGAAGGTCGCGTCCGATTTCGCCAAGGGAAATGACAAGTTGGTCATTCTCGGCGGCGCAATGGGCACCACCTCGCTCAACGCCGACGGTGTGAAGGCACTCGCCACACTTCCGTCGCTCGATGAGCTGCGCGCCAGGCTGGTTGGCATGATCGCCACGCCGGCAACCCGGATCGCCCAGATCGTCAATGCGCCAGCGGCTTCGGTCGCGCGCGTCATCGGCGCTTACGCCCGGAAGGACGAGGCGGCATGAGGCCGTTCCTCGCTATCACAAACACACGTTCGAACCTGATGAAGGAATACAACAATGGCTGATCTGGCAAAGATCGTAGACGACCTTTCGAAGCTGACCGTCCTCGAGGCGGCCGAGCTGTCGAAGCTTCTGGAAGAAAAGTGGGGCGTTTCGGCTGCTGCTCCGGTGGCGGTTGCCGCTGCCGGCGGCGCTGCCGCTGCTGCTGCTCCGGCTGAGGAAAAGACGGAATTCGACGTCGTCCTCACCGAGGCAGGCGCTCAGAAGATCAACGTCATCAAGGAAGTCCGCGCCATCACCGGCCTGGGCCTCAAGGAAGCCAAGGATCTGGTCGAAGCAGCTCCGAAGCCGGTCAAGGAAGCCGTTTCCAAGGCTGACGCTGAGAAGTTCAAGGCCCAGCTGGAAGCAGCCGGCGCCAAGGTCGACCTGAAGTAAGCGTAAAAGCGGCGGGCGGCCTCGCGCCGTCCGCCACTCCCTTCATCAGAGGGGAGGATGCGTAGCGCGAGATGTACGAGAACCTCTTTCCTGAGGGCCGAAACCGGCCTTCAGGAAACGGGTTTTCTCCCGTTTTCGCCGTCGCCGCCAGGCGGCGGGAAACAGATCAGGGGCCGCCGCCGAGGTGGCCGCGCATGCAAGGTGAGCCGCGGCGAGGCTCGCCCCGAGTTTATAGCTAAGGAGCGACGATGGCCCAGACCCAGACTTTCAATGGCCGCAGACGCGTACGCAAGTTCTTCGGAAAGATTCCGGAAGTTGCGGAGATGCCGAACCTGATCGAGGTTCAAAAAGCATCCTATGACCAGTTCCTGATGGTGGCGGAGCCCAAGGGTGGGCGTCCGGACGAGGGACTGCAGGCCGTTTTCAAGTCGGTTTTCCCGATCTCCGATTTCTCCGGCTCCTCGATGCTGGAGTTCGTGAAGTACGAGTTCGAAGGACCGAAATTCGACGTTGACGAATGCCGTCAGCGCGACCTGACCTATGCCGCGCCACTCAAGGTGACGCTGCGCCTCATCGTGTTCGATATCGACGAGGATACCGGCGCAAAGTCGATCAAGGACATCAAGGAGCAGGACGTCTATATGGGCGACATGCCGCTCATGACGCTCAACGGCACCTTCATCGTCAATGGGACGGAGCGCGTCATCGTCTCGCAGATGCACCGTTCGCCGGGCGTCTTCTTCGACCATGACAAGGGCAAGTCGCACTCCTCGGGCAAGCTTTTGTTTGCGGCGCGCGTCATTCCCTATCGCGGTTCGTGGCTCGACATCGAGTTCGATTCCAAGGACGTCGTGCACGCCCGCATCGACCGCCGCCGCAAGATTCCGGTGACGTCGCTCTTGATGGCGCTCGGCATGGACGGCGAAGAAATCCTGTCGACCTTCTACAACAAGATCACCTACAAGCGCGCCGGTGACCACTGGCGCATCCCGTTCAACGTCGAGCGTTTCCGCGGCCTGAAGGCCGTTGGCGACCTCGTCGATGCCGATACCGGCGAAGTTGTCGTCGAGGCCGGCAAGAAGATCACCGCCCGCCAGGCAAGAGCGCTTGGCGAAAAGGGTCTGAAGGCGATCAAGGCGACCGACGAGGATCTGCTCGGCAATTACCTGGCCGAGGACATCGTCAACTACGGCACCGGCGAGATTTTCCTCGAAGCCGGCGACGAGATCGACGAAAAGACGCTGAAGGTGCTGCTCGGCACGGGCGAAAGCGAGATCAAGGTTCTCGACATCGACCACGTCAATGTCGGCGCCTACATCCGCAATACGCTCAACGTCGACAAGAACGAGAGCCGCCAGGACGCACTGTTCGACATCTACCGTGTCATGCGCCCGGGCGAGCCGCCGACGCTTGAAACCGCCGAAGCCATGTTCAACTCGCTGTTCTTCGACTCGGAGCGCTACGACCTGTCGGCCGTCGGCCGCGTCAAGATGAACATGCGCCTCGAGCTCAAGGCTGAGGACACCGTGCGCGTGCTGCGCAAGGACGACATCCTGGCGGTGGTCAAGACGCTGGTCGAACTGCGCGACGGCAAGGGCGAGATCGACGACATCGACAATCTCGGCAACCGCCGCGTGCGTTCCGTCGGCGAGCTGATGGAGAACCAGTACCGCGTCGGCCTGCTGCGCATGGAGCGCGCGATCAAGGAACGTATGTCCTCGATCGAGATCGATACGGTGATGCCGCAGGACCTGATCAACGCCAAGCCGGCGGCTGCCGCCGTGCGCGAGTTCTTCGGTTCCTCGCAGCTGTCGCAGTTCATGGATCAGACCAACCCGCTGTCGGAGATCACCCACAAGCGCCGCCTGTCGGCACTTGGCCCGGGCGGTCTGACCCGCGAGCGCGCCGGCTTCGAAGTGCGCGACGTGCACCCGACGCATTACGGCCGCATCTGCCCGATCGAGACGCCGGAAGGCCCGAACATCGGTCTGATCAACTCGCTGGCGACCTTCGCGCGCGTCAACAAGTACGGCTTCATCGAAAGCCCGTACCGCAAGATCGTCAATGGCAAGCTGACCAATGAGGTCGTCTATCTCTCCGCTATGGAAGAGTCCAAGCACCACGTCGCGCAGGCCAATGCCGAGCTCGACAAGAATGGTGGTTTCGTCGACGAATTCGTCATTTGCCGCAGCGCCGGCGAAGTGATGATGGCGCCGCGCGAAAACGTCGATCTGATGGACGTGTCGCCCAAGCAGATGGTGTCCGTGGCCGCGGCGCTGATCCCGTTCCTCGAGAACGACGACGCCAACCGCGCGCTGATGGGCTCCAACATGCAGCGTCAGGCCGTGCCGCTGGTGCGCGCCGAAGCGCCGTTCGTCGGCACCGGCATGGAGCCGATCGTTGCCCGTGACTCGGGCGCCGCCATCGGCGCCCGCCGCGGCGGCATCGTCGACCAGGTGGACGCGACGCGTATCGTCATCCGCGCCACGGAAGATCTCGATCCCGGCAAGTCGGGCGTCGACATCTACCGGCTGATGAAGTTCCAGCGTTCGAACCAGAACACCTGCATCAACCAGCGTCCGCTGGTGCGCATGGGCGACCGCGTCAACAAGGGCGACATCATCGCCGACGGTCCGTCGACCGAGCTCGGCGATCTGGCGCTCGGCCGCAACGTGCTGGTCGCGTTCATGCCGTGGAACGGCTACAACTACGAGGACTCGATCCTGCTCTCCGAGCGCATCGTGGCCGACGACGTCTTCACCTCGATCCACATCGAGGAATTCGAGGTCATGGCCCGCGACACCAAGCTTGGACCGGAGGAAATCACGCGCGACATTCCGAACGTTTCGGAAGAAGCGCTGAAGAACCTCGACGAAGCCGGCATCGTCTATATCGGCGCGGAAGTGCAGCCGGGCGACATCCTGGTCGGCAAGATCACGCCGAAGGGCGAAAGCCCGATGACGCCGGAAGAAAAGCTCCTGCGCGCCATCTTCGGTGAAAAGGCGTCCGACGTTCGCGACACCTCGATGCGCATGCCTCCGGGCACCTTCGGCACAGTCGTCGAAGTGCGCGTCTTCAACCGCCACGGCGTCGAGAAGGACGAGCGCGCCATGGCGATCGAACGCGAGGAGATCGAACGCCTCGCCAAGGACCGCGACGACGAGCAGGCGATCCTCGACCGCAACGTCTATTCGCGCCTTTCCGACGTTCTCGTCGGCAAGGAAGCGATTGCCGGGCCGAAGGGCTTCAAGAAGGGCTCGAAGCTGTCGAAGGACACGCTTGACGAGTATCCACGTTCGCAGTGGTGGCAGTTTGCGGTGGAGAACGAAAAGCTCCAGAGCGAACTGGAAGCCCTGCGTGGCCAGTACGACGATTCCAAGAAGGCGCTCGAGCAGCGCTTCATGGACAAGGTCGAGAAGGTCCAGCGCGGCGACGAAATGCCTCCGGGCGTCATGAAGATGGTCAAGGTCTTCGTGGCCGTGAAGCGCAAGATGCAGCCGGGCGACAAGATGGCGGGACGTCACGGCAACAAGGGTGTCGTGTCGCGAATCGTTCCGGTCGAGGACATGCCTTTCCTCGAGGACGGCACGCATGCCGATATCGTGCTCAACCCGCTGGGTGTGCCGAGCCGCATGAATGTCGGCCAGATCCTGGAAACGCATCTGGGCTGGGCATGCGCGGGCATGGGCAAGAAGATCGGCGAGCTTATCGACGCCTACAAGACGGCTGGAGACATCAAGCCGTTGCGCAAGACGCTTGAGAGCTTCATCCCAGCCAACGACCGCAACGAGCCGGTCCGCGAATATGACGACGAGAGCATCGTTCGCCTCAGCGAGCAGATGCGCCGCGGCGTCTCCATCGCGACACCGGTGTTCGACGGCGCGCATGAAGTCGACATCAACATCATGCTGGAGCAGGCGGGCCTGCACACCAGCGGTCAGTCGCAGCTCTATGACGGACGCACCGGCGAGCCGTTCGATCGCAAGGTGACGATGGGGTATATCTATATGCTCAAGCTTCACCACCTGGTGGACGACAAGATCCACGCGCGTTCGATCGGTCCGTACTCGCTCGTTACCCAGCAGCCGCTGGGCGGCAAGGCGCAGTTCGGTGGCCAGCGCTTCGGCGAAATGGAGGTCTGGGCGCTGGAAGCCTATGGCGCCGCCTACACGCTGCAGGAAATGCTGACGGTGAAGTCGGACGATGTCGCCGGCCGCACCAAGGTCTACGAGGCGATCGTGCGCGGCGACGACACGTTCGAGGCCGGCATTCCCGAGAGCTTCAACGTGCTCGTCAAGGAAATGCGGTCTCTCGGCCTCAATGTCGAGCTGGAGAACACCAAGCTCGACGACAACCCTGTCCGGCTGCCAGATGCTGCCGAATAGGGGCGCGGCCGAGTAAGCAAGACATCCGGTCGCGGAACGCCGCGACCGGATGCAACAAATTCTACGGCCAGTGGGCCGACCACTCAGCGGGCATTTGGCCCGCGTTAGATGCAAGGGGTTTTCGAGGACCCCGAAAAGGAGAACGGCATGAACCAAGAGGTCATGAATCTCTTCAATCCGCAGGCGCCGGCGCAGGTGTTCGATTCCATCCGGATATCGCTCGCCAGCCCTGAGAAGATTCTGTCCTGGTCGTTCGGCGAGATCAAGAAGCCGGAGACCATCAACTACCGCACCTTCAAGCCGGAGCGTGACGGTCTGTTCTGCGCGCGCATTTTTGGCCCGATCAAGGACTATGAATGCCTGTGCGGCAAGTACAAGCGCATGAAGTACAAGGGCGTCATCTGCGAAAAGTGCGGCGTCGAAGTCACGCTGTCGCGCGTTCGCCGCGAGCGCATGGGCCACATCGAGCTGGCGGCACCTGTCGCTCACATCTGGTTCCTGAAGTCGCTGCCGTCGCGCATCGGCACGCTGCTCGACATGACCCTGAAGGACATCGAGCGCGTCCTCTACTTCGAGAACTACATCGTCACCGAGCCTGGCCTAACCGCGCTGAAGGAGCACCAGCTGCTCAGCGAGGAAGAGTACATGATCGCCGTCGACGAGTATGGCGAGGATTCGTTCACCGCCATGATCGGCGCCGAGGCCATTCATGACCTTCTGGCCGGCATGGACCTGGAGAAGATCGCCGGCGATCTGCGTTCGGAACTGGCTTCGACCACGTCCGAGCTGAAGCAGAAGAAGTATCTGAAGCGGCTCAAGGTCGTCGAGAACTTCATGGAGTCCGGCAACCGTCCGGAATGGATGATCATGAAGGTGGTTCCGGTGATCCCGCCGGACCTGCGCCCGCTGGTTCCTCTGGATGGTGGACGTTTCGCGACGTCCGACCTGAACGATCTCTATCGCCGCGTCATCAACCGCAACAACCGCCTGAAGCGGCTGATCGAGCTGCGCGCGCCCGGCATCATCGTGCGCAATGAAAAGCGCATGCTGCAGGAAGCCGTCGATGCGCTGTTCGACAACGGCCGTCGCGGCCGCGTCATCACCGGCGCCAACAAGCGTCCGCTGAAGTCGCTGTCCGACATGTTGAAGGGCAAGCAGGGCCGGTTCCGCCAGAACCTGCTCGGCAAGCGCGTCGACTATTCGGGCCGTTCGGTCATCGTCACCGGTCCGGAGCTCAAGCTGCACCAATGCGGCCTGCCGAAGAAGATGGCGCTCGAACTGTTCAAGCCGTTCATCTACGCCCGCCTCGACGCCAAGGGGTTCTCCTCGACCGTCAAGCAGGCCAAGAAGCTGGTCGAGAAGGAGCGTCCGGAAGTCTGGGATATCCTCGACGAGGTCATTCGCGAGCATCCGGTGCTGCTGAACCGTGCGCCGACGCTGCACCGCCTCGGCATCCAGGCGTTCGAGCCGATCCTGATCGAAGGCAAGGCGATCCAGCTGCATCCGTTGGTCTGCACGGCCTTCAACGCCGACTTCGACGGCGACCAGATGGCCGTTCACGTGCCGCTCTCGTTGGAAGCGCAGCTTGAAGCCCGCGTGCTGATGATGTCGACCAACAACATCCTGCACCCGGCTTCCGGCGCGCCGATCATCGTGCCGTCGCAGGACATGGTCCTGGGTCTCTACTATCTCTCGATCGTCAATCAGAACGAGCCGGGCGAAGGCATGGTGTTTGCCGACATGGGCGAACTCCAGCACGCGCTCGAGACCAAGGCGGTGACGCTGCACTCCAAGATCAAGGGTCGTTTCCGCACGGTCGACGCCGAAGGCAAGGTCGTGTCGAAAATCTACGACACCACGCCTGGCCGCATGATCATCGGCGAGCTGCTGCCGAAGAACGTCAATGTGCCTTACGAGACGGCCAACCAGGAGATGACCAAGAAGAACATCTCCAAGATGATCGACACCGTCTACCGCCACTGCGGTCAGAAGGAGACGGTCATTTTCTGCGACCGCATCATGGCCCTCGGCTTCAGCCACGCCTGCCGCGCCGGCATTTCGTTCGGCAAGGACGACATGCTGATCCCGGACGCCAAGATCAAGCTGGTTTCCGACACCGAGGCTTTGGCCAAGGAGTACGAACAGCAGTACAATGACGGCCTGATCACGCAGGGCGAGAAGTACAACAAGGTCGTCGACGCCTGGGCGAAGTGCTCGGAAAAGGTCGCCGACGAGATGATGGCCCGCATCAAGGCCGTCGAGTTCGAGGACAGTGGCCGTCAAAAGCCGATGAACTCGATCTACATGATGTCGCATTCGGGTGCGCGTGGTTCGCCCACCCAGATGCGTCAGCTCGCCGGCATGCGCGGCCTGATGGCAAAGCCCTCGGGTGAAATCATCGAGACGCCGATCATCTCGAACTTCAAGGAAGGCCTGACCGTGCTCGAGTACTTCAACTCGACCCACGGCGCCCGCAAGGGTCTGGCCGACACCGCCTTGAAGACGGCGAACTCGGGTTACCTCACCCGTCGTCTGGTCGACGTGGCGCAGGACTGCATCGTCAACTCCGTGGATTGCGGCACCGACAAGGGCCTCACCATGCAGCCGATCGTCGATGCCGGTCAGGTCGTCGCTTCGGTCGGTCAGCGCGTGCTGGGCCGCACCTCGCTCGACGACATCACGCATCCGGTTTCGGGCGAGGTTCTGGTCAAGGCCGGAACGCTGATGGACGAACGTGACGTGGAAAAGATCGAAAAGGCCGGCGTGCAGTCGGTCCGCATTCGCTCGGCACTGACCTGCGAGGTCAGGATCGGCGTCTGTGCGGTCTGCTACGGACGCGATCTTGCCCGCGGCACCCCGGTCAACCAGGGCGAAGCCGTCGGCGTTATCGCGGCGCAGTCGATCGGCGAGCCGGGGACCCAGCTCACCATGCGTACCTTCCACATGGGCGGTACGGCGCAGGTAGTGGACAGCTCGTTCCTTGAAGCCTCGTATGAGGGCAAGGTCGAGATCCGCAACCGCAACGTGGTGCGCAACTCGGACGGCCAGCAGATGGTCATGGGCCGCAACATGGCGGTGCTGATCCTCGACGAAGCCGGCAAGGAGCGTGCCTCGCATCGCCTTACCTATGGTTCGCGCATCTTCGTGGACGATGGCGACAAGGTGAAGCGCGGCCAGCGTATCGCCGAATGGGATCCCTATACCCGCCCCGTCCTCACCGAAATCGAGGGCAAGGTGTCGTACGAGGATCTGGTCGACGGCATTTCCGTTCAGGAAACGGCCGACGAATCGACCGGCATCACCAAGCGCGAGGTCATCGACTGGCGCTCGACGCCACGCGGCAACGACCTCAAGCCGGCGATCGCCATCCTTGACCCCAAGGGCAAGGTCGGCAAGCTGTCGAAGGGCGGCGACGCCCGCTTCCTGCTCTCGGTAGAGGCCATTCTTTCGGTCGAGCCGGGTTCGCAGGTTCGTCCCGGCGACGTTTTGGCGCGTATCCCGATGGAAAGCGCCAAGACCAAGGACATCACCGGCGGTCTGCCGCGTGTTGCCGAACTGTTCGAGGCACGTCGTCCGAAGGATCACGCCATCATCGCCGAGATCGATGGCACAATCCGCTTCGGCCGCGACTACAAGAACAAGCGCCGCATCATCATCGAGCCGCATGACTCGACGCTTGAGCCGGTCGAATACCTGATCCCGAAGGGCAAGCCGTTCCATCTCCAGGACGGCGACGTCATCGAGAAGGGCGACTACATCCTCGACGGCAATCCGGCGCCGCACGACATCCTGGCGATCAAGGGCGTGGAAGCACTTGCTTCCTACCTCGTGAACGAAATCCAGGAAGTCTACCGTCTGCAGGGCGTGTCGATCAACGACAAGCATATCGAGGTGATCGTTCGCCAGATGCTGCAGAAGGTCGAGATCACGGTGCAGGGCGACTCGACCTACATTCCGGGCGACCACGTCGACGTGATCGAACTGGAAGAGGTCAACGAGCGCCTGGTCGAGGACGGCAAGAAGCCGGCCGAAGGCCAGCCAGTGCTGCTGGGCATAACCAAGGCCTCGCTGCAGACGCCTTCCTTCATCTCGGCCGCCTCCTTCCAGGAGACGACCAGGGTGCTGACCGAAGCTGCGGTTGCCGGCAAGACCGACATGCTGCAGGGCCTGAAGGAAAACGTCATCGTCGGCCGGCTGATCCCGGCCGGTACCGGCGGCACGATGAGCCAGATCCGGCGCATCGCCACCTCGCGCGACGAACTGATCATCGACGAGCGCCGCAAGGCCTCCGGTGTCGAGGTCGCCGAGCCGATGCTGACCGACATGGTCAACGCCGCGCAGTAAGCGCGGCAGGACGAGAAGAAGGAAGGGGGCCCCAGTGGCCCCTTTTCGCGTTTTGACCCCCAATCGAATCGAGGAAAACATGAGCAAGAAGGTTTGGACTGACGTCGACGACTACATCGTTTCCTCTCTCTTCGAGGCAGATCCCATCCTCGAAGCGGTGCTTGCGGCCAACCGCGACCAGGGCCTGCCGGCCATCGACGTATCGCCGGCGCAGGGCAAGCTGCTGTCGCTGCTGGTCCGCATCAGCGGCGCCAGGAAGGTGCTGGAGATCGGCACGCTTGGCGGCTACTCGACCATCTGGATGGCAAGGGGATTGCCCGCCGGTGGCAAGATCGTGACGCTCGAACTCGAGCCGCATCATGCAAAAGTCGCGCACTCGAATCTCGAGCGGGCAGGGGTGTCGGACAAGGTCGAGCTCAGGATCGGCCCCGCGCTTCAGTCGCTTGAGACGCTGGCTGCCGAAAATGCCGGTCCGTTCGATCTGATCTTCATCGACGCGGACAAGCCGAACAACCCGAATTATCTGTCATGGGCCATGCGCCTGTCGCGGCCGGGGACGGTCATCATCTGCGATAACGTCATCCGCGACGGCACCGTGCTCAACGACGATGGCCGTGACGCGTATGTCGAAGGCGCACGCGGTGCGTTTTCCTTCATCGGCGGCGACAAGCGCCTGGACGGCACCGCCATCCAGACCGTCGGCGCCAAAGGCTATGACGGGTTTGCGATTGCGATCGTCGAGTAAGGCTGCATGGTGAGTGTCCGGACTGCGGTCCGGCAGAACTCATCGCTCAATCGAAGAACGCTTCCACCACATTGCGCTTGCCGAGCATGAAGGCGTCGGCCACGTGCTGCAGGGGTGCCAAATCGACATCGGAGACGCCGTCGCGTACGATTTCAGCGAAGTGCCGGTAAAGCTGGGGATATTCGGCCTCCGGCTCGTCGTGAACCACCTTGCCGTCGATGGCGAGCTTGGTGCCGCCGCCGGACAGCACCATCTTGCCCTTGTCGGTGTCGGCCAGGATGTCCCAGCTCTGTGGTCCCGTCTGCAGCCAGTCGAGCTCCATGGTCACCGGCAACCCATCCGAGGTGCGGAAGGTCACGTGGGCCGCCACAGGCGAGGCGCGGTTTTCCGGGAAGTCGAGGACGGCCGAGGTGATGAACATCGCCGGCAGGATGTGGGTTGCGATCGACAGTGCGTTTATGCCGGGATCGAAGACGCCGAAACCGCCCGGCGCCCAGATCCAATCCTGGTTCGGATGCCAGCGGCGGACATCTTCCTTCCAGACGATAGCAGCCGAGTTGACCTTGGCCGCCGCTAGGAAGGCGCGCGCGGCCTCCACTGCCGGCGCGTAGCGCGAATGCCAGCTGGCGAACAATGAAACGCCATTGGCTGCCGCCAGCTGCTTCAGGTCCTCGACCTCACTGACCGTGGCGCCCGGCGGCTTCTCCAGGAAAACATGCTTCTTCGCCATCAGCGCGGTGCGTGCCGCGTCGTAGCGGAACTGCGGCGGCATGCACAGCGACACGGCCTCGAGTTCCGGCACCGCGTCGAGCATCGCCTCGATGGTCGGAAAATTCGGGATGCCGTCCACCTTGCCGTGCCGGCTGGCGGCGGCGATGAGGCGGTAGTCCGCATCCTTGGCCACTGCCGGCAGATGCTGGTCGCGCACGATCTTGCCGACGCCGACGATGCCGAGCTTGATGGGACCATTGTTCGAGGGCATGGGAACTCCGCGGATTCGAATTTGGCTGGTTAAGTCGCCCGGTTCTTAGCAGAGAACCGGTGCCGGGCAAGCCGGCGCGGTGACAGGCGCAAGCAGCCGGCGACGCTCAGAGCGGAACCTCGAACGTAACGATCGACACTTCGCCTTCGAGCGCGCCCTGGAAGGCCGACAGATGCGGCTCCTCGTCGGGTACGCCCTCCATATCGCCGATCTGGTCGAGCTCAGCTTCGGCATAGCCTTCGGCGGCGAGCGATTCGAGCGCCCGGCGCACGGCCGAATCGTCGTCGGGCGCGACCAGCATCACATGCACGCCTTCCGGCTTGCCGCCCTTCTTTTTCCAGACGCGGCCGGTGATGATAGTCACCGGGCGCTCCTCATTGTCGTTCACGGGCTGATTCCTCTTGAGACTCGGGCGGGCGAGGGGTTTCGGGCTGTCCATGCCGCCTTTTGCCATGAAGCGCCGGTGCAGGACAGCCAAAAGCCGGTCACTTTCGTGCCTGACCGGTTACTTTCTTCCTTGCCATTGCAAAATGGCGAAAGAAAATTACATGCGGTTTTCGCATGGCTGCCACGCCCGGTTTGGCGCGCAATATTTGGCGTGCCGGGGTTGACGGTTCACGGTCTTGCGAGTAGAAGCCGCCCAGTCAGAACCGATGTGAGGCTCTCCCTTCCGAAGCGACACGCTTTGGAGTTTGCCTCAAACAGGGTTCGTTTTACGAGCGAAAAGACATTTCCGGCGCGCATGAAGCGGTTCCCGCTTCCTCTGCATTTTGTTCGGGCAGGACCGCGAGGCGCGGTTTATGGCCCGAATTTGCGTATGGAATTGGCGCTTTGAGCGGCCCTGACCGGGCGAGACACGGAATTGAGAGACAAGAGGGTTTAATGCCTACCGTCAACCAGCTGATCCGCAAGCCGCGCATTGCGCCGGTGAAGCGCAACAAGGTCCCGGCCATGCAGCAGAACCCGCAGAAGCGGGGCGTCTGCACGCGCGTCTATACAACGACGCCGAAGAAGCCGAACTCGGCACTGCGCAAGGTGGCCAAGATCCGCCTGACCAACGGCTTTGAAGTGATCGGCTACATCCCCGGCGAAGGCCACAACCTTCAGGAACACTCCGTGGTCATGATCCGCGGCGGCCGCGTCAAGGATCTTCCGGGCGTGCGCTACCACATCATCCGCGGCGTGCTCGACACGCAGGGCGTGAAGAACCGCAAGCAGCGCCGTTCGAAGTACGGCGCCAAGCGTCCGAAGTAAGGGGCGTCCGAAGTAAGATTTTCCGGCCCAGGCGCTGCTTGAATGCGTCGGGCTACGAGATTGAGAGACAAAAGCCATGTCGCGTCGTCACAGTGCAGAAAAGCGTGAGATCAATCCGGACCCGAAGTTCGGCGATCTGATCGTCACCAAGTTCATGAACGCCGTCATGTATGACGGCAAGAAGTCGGTTGCCGAGACCATCGTCTACGGTGCGCTCGACCAGGTTCAGTCGAAGACCAAGCAGGAGCCGGTCACCGTCTTCCATCAGGCGCTCGACAATGTCGCGCCGCATGTGGAAGTCCGGTCGCGCCGCGTCGGCGGCGCTACCTACCAGGTTCCGGTCGATGTGCGCCCCGAGCGCCGCCAGGCCCTGGCGATCCGCTGGCTGATTGCAGCTGCGCGCAACCGCAACGAGACCACCATGGTCGACCGCCTCTCCGGCGAGCTGATGGACGCGGCCAATAACCGCGGCACCGCCGTGAAGAAGCGTGAAGACACCCACAAGATGGCAGAAGCCAACCGCGCTTTCGCGCACTACCGCTGGTAAAGCGCGAACGAGACTGAGAAGGCATCCACGATGGCCCGCGAATACAAAATCGAAGACTACCGCAATTTCGGTATCATGGCGCATATTGACGCCGGCAAGACGACGACCACCGAGCGCGTCCTCTATTACACGGGCAAGTCGCACAAGATCGGCGAAGTCCACGACGGCGCTGCCACCATGGATTGGATGGAGCAGGAGCAGGAACGCGGCATCACCATCACGTCCGCCGCCACCACGACCTTCTGGAAGGGTCGCAGCGGCAAGATGTACCGCTTCAACATCATCGACACTCCCGGACACGTCGACTTCACCATCGAAGTCGAGCGTTCGCTGCGCGTGCTCGACGGCGCCATTGCGCTGCTCGATGCCAATGCCGGTGTTGAGCCGCAGACGGAAACCGTCTGGCGCCAGGCCGACAAGTACAAAGTTCCGCGCATGATCTTCTGCAACAAGATGGACAAGATCGGCGCCGACTTCTACCGCTCGGTCGAGATGATCGGCTCTCGTCTTGGTGCGCATGCCGTCGTCATGCAGCTGCCGATCGGCGCTGAGACCGAGTTCAAGGGTGTCGTCGATCTCGTCGAGATGAACGCGCTGGTCTGGCGCGACGAGACGCTGGGCGCTGCCTGGGACGTCGTCGAGATCCCGGCCGACCTGCAGGCTCGCGCCGAAGAATACCGCGAGAAGATGATCGAAGCCGCTGTCGAAATGGACGAGACGGCACTCGAGAATTACCTCGAAGGCAAGATGCCGTCGAATGACGAGATCCGCGCGCTGATCCGCAAGGGCACCATCGCCGTCAAGTTCTACCCGATGTTCTGTGGCTCGGCCTTCAAGAACAAGGGCGTGCAGCCGCTGCTCGACGCCGTCGTCGAATACCTGCCGTCGCCGGCCGATGTTCCCGCCATCAAGGGCGTCGACGCCAAGACCGACGCCGAGATCGAGCGTCATGCCGACGACAACGAGCCGCTGTCGATGCTGGCCTTCAAGATCATGAACGACCCGTTCGTCGGTTCGCTGACCTTTGCCCGCATCTATTCGGGCAAGCTGACCAAGGGCATCTCGGTCGATAACACCGTCAAGGGCAAGAAAGAGCGCATCGGCCGCATGCTGCAGATGCATGCGAATTCGCGCGCCGACGTCGAAGAAGCCTTTGCCGGCGACATCGTTGCTCTGGCCGGCCTCAAGGACACGACCACCGGCGATACGCTCAGCGATCCGCTGCACCCGGTCATCCTCGAGCGCATGGAATTCCCGGATCCGGTCATCCAGATCGCCATCGAGCCGAAGACCAAGAACGACCAGGAAAAGATGGGCCTCGCCCTTCACCGCCTGGCCGCCGAGGATCCGTCATTCCGCGTCAAGACCGACGAGGAAAGCGGCCAGACCATCATTTCGGGCATGGGCGAACTTCACCTCGACATCATCGTCGACCGCATGCGTCGCGAGTTCAAGGTCGAGGCCAATGTCGGCGCGCCGCAGGTGGCTTACCGCGAGACCATCACCCGCAGGCACGAGCAGGACTACACCCACAAGAAGCAGACCGGCGGTACCGGTCAGTTCGCTCGCGTCAAGATCGTGTTCGAACCGAACCCGGAAAGCTCGGAGTTCGAGTTCGAGACCAAGATCGTCGGCGGTGCGGTTCCCAAGGAATACATCCCGGGTGTCGAAAAGGGCATCAACAGCGTCATGTCGTCGGGTCCGTTCGCGGGCTTCCCGATGATCGGCGTCAAGGCGACGCTTATCGACGGCGCTTACCACGATGTGGACTCCAGCGTTCTGGCCTTCGAAATCGCCGGCCGCGCCTGCTTCCGTGAAGCCGCACCCAAGCTTGGCGTGCAGCTGCTCGAGCCGATCATGAAGGTCGAAGTCGTGACGCCGGAAGACTATGTCGGCAGCGTCATCGGCGACCTGAACGGCCGTCGCGGCCAGATCCAGGGCCAGGAAGCGCGTGGCGTGGCTGTCGTCATCAACGCGATGGTGCCGCTGGCCAACATGTTCAAGTACGTCGACAACCTGCGCTCGATGAGCCAGGGCCGCGCGGCCTACACGATGCAGTTCGATCACTATGAGCCTGTGCCGACCGCGGTCGCCCAGGAAGTCCAGAAGAAATACGCGTAACCCCAGCGGGTTGCATCGGTAACTTAATTCAAGGCCCGTACGGGCGAGCAGATTGGAGACATCACATGGCAAAAGGTAAATTCGAGCGTAACAAGCCTCATGTGAACATTGGCACGATTGGCCACGTCGATCATGGCAAGACGTCGCTGACGGCGGCGATCACGAAGTATTTTGGCGAGTACAAGCGCTACGACCAGATCGATGCGGCGCCCGAAGAGAAGGCCCGCGGCATCACGATTTCGACGGCGCACGTCGAATACGAGACGGCAGCGCGCCACTACGCCCACGTCGACTGCCCCGGCCACGCCGACTATGTGAAGAACATGATCACGGGCGCCGCGCAGATGGACGGCGCGATCCTGGTTGTGTCGGCCGCCGACGGCCCGATGCCGCAGACCCGCGAGCACATCCTGCTTGCCCGTCAGGTCGGCGTGCCGTCGATCGTGGTGTTCCTGAACAAGGTCGACCAAGTCGACGACGCCGAGCTGCTCGAACTGGTCGAGCTCGAGGTTCGCGAGCTTCTGTCGAAGAACGAGTTCCCCGGCGACGACATTCCGATCGTCAAGGGTTCGGCGCTGGCAGCACTCGAAGATTCCAACAAGACCATCGGCGAAGACGCGATCCGCGAGCTGATGGCTGCGGTCGATGCTTACATCCCGACGCCGGTTCGTCCGCTGGACAAGCCGTTCCTGATGCCGATCGAAGACGTGTTCTCGATCTCGGGCCGTGGCACGGTCGTGACCGGCCGCGTCGAGCGCGGCATCGTCAAGGTCGGCGAGGAACTGGAAATCATCGGCATCCGTCCGACGACCAAGACGACCTGCACGGGCGTCGAGATGTTCCGCAAGCTGCTCGATCAGGGCCAGGCCGGCGACAACATCGGCGCGCTGCTGCGCGGCGTTGATCGTGAAGGCGTCGAGCGCGGCCAGGTTCTGGCCAAGCCCGGTACGGTGAAGCCGCATAAGAAGTTCGTGGCCGAAGCCTACATCCTGACCAAGGACGAAGGTGGCCGTCACACGCCGTTCTTCACCAACTACCGTCCGCAGTTCTACTTCCGCACGACCGACGTGACCGGCATCGTGTCGCTGCCGGAAGGCACGGAAATGGTTATGCCCGGCGACAACATCACGGTCGATGTCGAGCTGATCGTGCCGATCGCCATGGAAGAGAAGCTGCGCTTCGCCATCCGTGAAGGCGGCCGCACCGTCGGTGCCGGCATCGTCGTCACCATCAAAGAGTAATTTGGACTTAAACCGATCTGTCGCGGGCGCAGGATTTGCCCGCGCCGCGCCAGAACAAGGAAGTGACGCATGAACGGACAGAATATCCGCATCCGCCTGAAGGCGTTTGATCACCGCGTGCTTGACGCCTCGACGAAAGAAATCGTGTCGACGGCCAAGCGCACCGGAGCAAACGTCCGCGGCCCCATTCCGCTGCCGACGCGGATCGAAAAGTTCACGGTCAACCGGTCGCCTCACGTCGACAAGAAGAGCCGCGAGCAGTTCGAGATGCGCACGCACAAGCGTCTGCTCGACATCGTCGATCCGACCCCGCAGACGGTCGATGCTTTGATGAAGCTCGATCTGGCCGCCGGTGTCGACGTCGAGATCAAGCTCTAAGGGAATGAGAGCGCGGTAAGGGGCGGTGCCCCTGGCCCGGAACTCTAAAGGAATTGAACCGATGCGTTCAGGTGTGATTGCAAAGAAGGTGGGAATGACCCGCATCTATAATGATGCCGGGGAACATGTTCCCGTCACCGTTCTCCAGATGGAGAACTGCCAGGTCGTGGCTCAGCGCACGCAGGAGAAGAACGGCTATACCGCCGTCCAGCTCGGCGTTGGCCTTGCCAAGGTGAAGAACACGTCGAAGGCGATGCGCGGCCATTTTGCGACCGCTTCCGTCGAGCCGAAGGCGAAGGTCGCCGAGTTTCGCGTCTCCGCCGACAACATGATCGATGTCGGCGCCGAGATCACCGTCGAGCACTTCGTCGCCGGCCAGAAGGTCGATGTGACGGGCACGACGATCGGCAAGGGTTTCCAGGGCGTCATCAAGCGCCACCACATGGGTGGTGGCCGCGCGACGCACGGTAACTCGGTTTCGCACCGTACGCACGGTTCGACCGGCCAGCGTCAGGATCCGGGCAAAGTGTTCAAGGGCAAGCATATGGCTGGCCACATGGGCGACACCCGCGTCACCACACAGAATGTCGAGATCGTTTCGACCGACGCCGATCGCGGCCTGATCCTGATCCGCGGTGCGGTTCCCGGATCGAAGGGCGCCTGGATCCTGGTCCGCGATGCGGCCAAGGTGGCACTGCCGGCCAATGCGCCGAAGCCTGCCGCGATCCGCGCCGTTGCCGCCGAGAGTGGCGCCACGAACGAGGCTCCGGCCGCAGAGGGAGCAGAATAATGGATCTCAAGATCACAACGCTTGGCGGCAAGGACGCCGGCAAGGTGAAACTCTCCGAGGAGATTTTCGGCCTTGATCCGCGCGAGGACATCCTGCAGCGCGTCGTGCGCTGGCAGCTGGCCAAGCGCCAGCAGGGCACGCACAAGGCCAAGGGCCGCGCCGAAATCGCGCGCACCGGCGCCAAGATGTACAAGCAGAAGGGTACGGGCCGCGCCCGTCACCATTCGGCACGCGCTCCGCAGTTCCGCGGCGGCGGCAAGGCCCACGGCCCGGTCGTTCGCAGCCACGAGCACGATCTGCCGAAGAAGGTGCGCGCTCTGGGCTTGCGGCATGCTCTCTCGGCCAAGGCCAAGAGTGCGTCGATCATCATCATCGACGAGCTGAAGCTGACCGAGGCCAAGACGAAGGCGCTGATCGCGAATTTCGCGACACTGGGCCTGACCAACGCCTTGGTGATTGGCGGTGCCGAGCTTGACCAGAACTTCAAGCTGGCGGCGACCAACATCCCGAACATCGACGTGCTGCCCATCCAGGGCATCAACGTCTACGACATTCTTCGCCGCGGCACGCTGGTCCTTTCGAAGGCCGCCGTCGAGGCTCTCGAGGAGCGCTTTAAATGACCGACCTCCGTCATTACGACGTGATCGTCTCGCCGGCGATCACCGAAAAGTCGACCATGGCTTCCGAGAACAACCAGGTTGTTTTCAACGTCGCCAAGAAAGCGTCGAAGCCGGAAATCAAGGCCGCTGTCGAAGCGCTGTTTGGCGTCAAGGTTACGGCCGTGAACACGCTTGTCCGCAAGGGCAAGATCAAGCGCTTCCGCGGCACGATCGGCCGCCAGAGCGACGTCAAGAAGGCGATCGTGACGCTGGCCGACGGCCAGTCGATCGACGTCGCGACGGGTCTCTGAGCTAGGCCGCGAGGACAGGACAATGGCACTTAAAAAATTCAACCCGGTAACGCCGAGCACCCGCCAGCTGGTCATCGTCGACCGCTCGGGCCTCTACAAGGGCAAGCCCGTCAAGGGCCTAACCGAAGGCCTGACCAAGTCGGGCGGCCGCAACAATCACGGCCGCATCACGGCCCGCTTCATCGGCGGCGGTCACAAGCGTTCGTACCGCATCATCGACTTCAAGCGCCGCAAGTTCGACGTCGTCGGCACGGTCGAGCGCATTGAATACGATCCGAACCGCACCGCCTTCATCGCGCTGATCAAGTATGACGATGGCGAGCTGTCCTACATCATCGCTCCGCAGCGCCTTGCCGCCGGCGACAAGATCGTGGCCGGTGAATCGGTCGACGTGAAGCCGGGCAATGCGATGCCGCTGGCCTCGATGCCGGTCGGCACGATCGTCCATAACATCGAGCTGAAGCCGGGCAAGGGCGCCCAGGTTGCCCGCTCGGCAGGTGGCTACGGACAGCTGGTCGGTCGCGACCAGGGCATGGCGATCCTGCGCCTCAACTCGGGCGAGCAGCGGGTCGTTCACGGCTCCTGCATGGCCACCGTCGGCGCCGTGTCGAACCCCGACCACGGCAACATCAACGACGGCAAGGCCGGCCGCACGGTCTGGCGCGGCAAGCGCCCGCACAATCGCGGCGTGACCATGAACCCGGTCGACCATCCGCATGGCGGTGGTGAAGGCCGCACCTCCGGTGGCCGTCATCCGGTCAGCCCGTGGGGAAAGCCGACCAAGGGCAAGAAGACGCGGTCCAACAAGGCGACCGACAAGTTCATCCTGCGCTCGCGCCATCAGCGCAAGAGCTAAGAAGAGGTAACGCCAAGTGACTCGTTCTATTTGGAAAGGCCCCTTCATCGACGGCTACCTTCTCAAGAAGGTGGACAAGGTTCGTGAAGGTGGTCGCAATGAGGTGATCAAGATGTGGAGCCGTCGCTCCACCATCCTGCCGCAGTTCGTCGGCTTCACCTTCGGTGTCTACAACGGCCAGAAGCATGTTCCCGTCTCGGTGAACGAGGACATGGTCGGTCACAAGTTCGGTGAATTCGCTCCGACCCGGACCTATTACGGTCACGGCGCGGATAAGAAGGCGAAGAGGAAATAATCATGGGCAAGGCCAAAGCTCCGCGCAGGCTTGCTGACAACGAAGCGCGCGCCGTTCTGCGCACGATCCGTATCAGCCCGCAGAAGCTGAACCTGGTTGCCGCGCTGATCCGCGGCAAGAAGGTCGCGACAGCGCTTTCCGATCTCGAATTCTCGGCCAAGCGGATTTCCGGCACGGTCAAGAAGACGCTGGAATCGGCGATCGCCAACGCGGAAAACAACCACGACCTCGACGTCGATGCACTGATCGTGGCGGAAGCCTATGTCGGCAAGTCGATCGTCATGAAGCGGTTCCATGCTCGTGGCCGCGGTCGCGCCAGCCGTATAGAAAAGCCGTTCTCGCACCTCACGATCGTCGTTCGTGAAGTCGAAGAAAAAGGGGAGGCCGCATAATGGGTCAGAAAGTCAATCCGATCGGTCTGCGCCTCGGCATCAACCGCACCTGGGATTCGCGCTGGTTCGCGAACACCGGCGAGTACGGCAAGCTGCTGCATGAGGACATCAAGATCCGCAAATATCTTGAAAAGGAACTCAAGCAGGCTGCGATTTCCAAGGTCGTGATCGAGCGCCCGCACAAGAAGTGCCGCGTCACCATCCATGCGGCGCGCCCGGGCCTGATCATCGGCAAGAAGGGCGCCGACATCGAAAAGCTTCGCAAGAAGCTGATGGAGATGACGAAGTCCGAGACGCACTTGAACATCGTTGAAGTGCGCAAGCCGGAAATCGACGCAACCCTGGTCGCCCAGTCGATCGCCCAGCAGCTCGAGCGTCGTATCGCGTTCCGCCGCGCCATGAAGCGCGCCGTTCAGTCGGCGATGCGCCTGGGCGCCGAAGGCATCCGCATCAACTGCGCCGGCCGTCTCGGCGGCGCAGAGATTGCACGCATGGAATGGTACCGCGAAGGCCGCGTGCCGCTGCATACGCTGCGCGCCGATGTCGACTATGGCACGGCCGAAGCGCATACGGCTTACGGCATCTGCGGCGTCAAGGTCTGGGTGTTCAAGGGCGAAATCCTCGAGCACGATCCGATGGCTTCGGAGCGTCGCGCGACCGAGGGTGATGCTGCGCATGGCGGTGGTGGTGATCGCGAACGCGGTCGTCGTCGCGAAAACGCCTGATTATTTAGGAATTTGGAGTTAGAACGATGCTGCAGCCAAAGCGCACAAAGTTCCGCAAGCAGTTCAAGGGCCGTATCCATGGTACCGCAAAGGGCGGCACCAACCTGGATTTCGGTGGTTTCGGGCTGAAGGCGCTTGAGCCGAACCGCGTCACCGCGCGTGAGATCGAGGCGGCCCGCCGCGCGATCACTCGTGAGATGAAGCGTGCCGGCCGCGTGTGGATCCGTATTTTCCCTGATGTGCCGGTGACGTCGAAGCCGACTGAAGTGCGCATGGGCAAGGGCAAGGGCGCTGTCGATTACTGGGCGGCGCGCGTAAAGCCGGGCCGCATCATGTTCGAGATCGACGGCGTCAACGAAGAAACCGCCCGTGAGGCGCTGCGTCTCGGCGCGGCCAAGCTCTCGGTCAGGACGCGCTTCGTACAGCGCATCGCAGAATAAGGACGGGCTGATCATGAAAGCCGAAGACATCCGGACCAAGACCCAGGACCAGCTGACCGACGATCTGGCCAGCCTGAAGAAGGAGCAGTTCAACCTGCGCTTCCAGAAGGCCACCGGCCAGCTCGAGAAGACCGCGCGCGTGCGGCAGGTTCGCAAGGACATTGCGCGTATCAAGACCATCGCTGCGGAAAAGTCCGCGGCCAAGAAGGCTTAAGGACGAAAATCATGCCAAAGCGCATTCTGCAGGGCACTGTCGTCAGCGACAAGAACGAGAAGACGGTAGTCGTCAAGGTCGAACGGCGCTTCACGCATCCCGTGATGAAGAAGACCGTGCGCATGACCAAGAAGTACAAGGCGCACGACGAGAACAACGCCCACAAGGTCGGCGATCAGGTGTTCATCCAGGAATCGAAGCCGATTTCCAAGGATAAGCGCTGGATCGTCGTGTCTTCGGACCAGGCGTAACAAACCGAATTTTGGACAGACCGGGGAGGGGCTTTGAGCCCGTCCCGTTAGAAGAGAAGAAGGCGGCCAGTCATGATTCAGATGCAAACAAACCTCGACGTCGCGGATAATTCAGGCGCCCGTCGTGTCATGTGCATCAAGGTGCTGGGCGGCTCGAAGCGGAAATACGCTTCCGTAGGCGACATCATCGTGGTGTCGATCAAGGAAGCCATTCCGCGCGGCCGCGTTAAGAAGGGCGATGTGATGAAGGCGGTCGTGGTTCGCACGGCCAAGGACATCCGCCGCCCGGACGGCAGCGTGATCCGTTTCGACAAGAACGCGGCCGTTCTCGTCGACAACAAGAAAGAGCCGATCGGCACGCGTATCTTCGGACCGGTTCCGCGCGAACTCCGCGCCAAGAACCACATGAAGATCATCTCGCTCGCGCCTGAAGTGCTGTAAGGAGCCGGACCAATGCAAAAGATTAGAAAAGGCGACAAGGTCGTCGTGCTGGCCGGCAAGGACAAGGGCCGTTCGGGCGAAGTCCTTTCGGTTCAGCCGAAGGAAGACACCGCGCTGGTGCGCGGCGTCAACATGATCCGTCGTCACCAGAAGCAGTCCCAGTCCCAAGAGGGCGGGATCATCACCAAGGAAGCGCCGATCCAGCTGTCGAACATCGCGCTGGCCGACCCCAAGGATGGCAAGCCGACCCGCGTCGGCTTCATCTTCCAGAAGGACGGCAAGAAGGTGCGCGTCGCCAAGCGCTCGGGAGAAGTCATCAATGGCTAAGGCTCAAACCACGAAGCCCAAGGCTGAAAGCAAACAGTCCAAGGCCCAGAACACGCCGCGCCTCAAGCAGGTCTACAACGAGA
The DNA here is from genome assembly GCF_040323635.1 of Mesorhizobium sp. M0037. Classification (NCBI taxonomy): domain Bacteria; kingdom Pseudomonadati; phylum Pseudomonadota; class Alphaproteobacteria; order Hyphomicrobiales; family Phyllobacteriaceae; genus Mesorhizobium; species Mesorhizobium sp. M0037. Next base: position 26,317 of record NZ_JAMYVB010000010.1, read on the forward strand.
CCATCCGCAAGGCGCTGCAGGAGCAGTTCGGCTACGAGAACGAGATGCAGGTTCCGCGCATCGACAAGATCGTGCTGAACATGGGCGTCGGCGAAGCGACCGCGGATTCGAAGAAGCCTTCGATCGCGGCCGAAGACCTGGCGATGATCGCCGGCCAGAAGGCCGTCGTCACCCGCGCCCGTAATTCGATCGCCGGCTTCAAGGTCCGCGAGAAGATGCCGATCGGCGCCAAGGTCACGCTGCGCAAGGAACGCATGTACGAGTTCCTCGACCGTCTCGTGAACATCGCACTGCCGCGCGTCCGCGACTTTCGCGGACTGAATCCGAAGAGCTTCGATGGCCGTGGCAACTACGCCATGGGCATCAAGGAACACATCGTGTTCCCGGAGATCAACTACGACAAGGTTGATCAGATCTGGGGCATGGACGTCATCGTTTGTACGACTGCGAAGACGGACGACGAAGCCAGGGCATTGCTCAAGGCCTTCAACTTCCCCTTCCGCCAGTAACGGCAGCGAGAAAAGGAAAAATCTGAAATGGCAAAGACCAGCTCAGTCGAGAAGAACAACAGGCGCCGCAAGCTTGCCGACCAGTACGGTCCCAAGCGCGCAGCGCTCAAGGCGATCATCATGGACCAGTCCAAGCCGATGGAAGAGCGTTTCCGCGCTCAGCTGAAGCTTGCTGCCCTGCCGCGCAACTCGGCCAAGATCCGCATCCGCAACCGCTGCGAAGTTACCGGCCGTCCGCGCGCCTATTATCGCAAGCTCAAAGTATCGCGCATCGCGCTTCGTGATCTCGGCAATAACGGCCAGATCCCGGGCCTGGTCAAGTCGAGCTGGTAAGGAGGACATAACATGTCATTGAGCGATCCTCTCGGCGATATGCTGACCCGCATCCGCAACGCGTATGGCCGTAAGAAGTCGAGCGTTTCGACGCCGGCCTCGCGCCTGCGTACCCGCGTCCTCGACGTGCTGAAGGCTGAAGGCTATATCCGCGACTACAGCCAGACCGACTTCGACAACGGCAAGTCCGAAATCGAAATCGAGCTGAAGTATTTCGACGGTGCTCCGGTCGTGCGCGAAATCGCCCGCGTCTCGAAGCCTGGCCGCCGCGTTTACGTCTCGGCCAAGTCGATCCCGCACGTCGCCAACGGCCTCGGCATCGCCATCCTTTCGACGCCGAAGGGCGTGATGGCCGATCACGAAGCACGCGAACAGAATGTCGGCGGCGAAATCCTCTGCCAGATTTTCTAATTCGGCAGACCTGAAACAAGAGAAGTGACGAGGACAACCAAATGTCTCGTATTGGAAAGAAACCCGTTTCGCTGCCGCAGGGCGTGACCGCGACCGTCAACGGCCAGACCGTGACGGCGAAGGGCCCCAAGGGCGAGCTGAAGTTCGTGGTGAACGACGAAGTGCTGGTCAAGATGGAAGGCAGCGAAATCGCTGTCCAGCCGCGCGACCAGACCAAGACCGCCCGCTCCAAGTGGGGCATGTCGCGCACGCAGATCGTCAACATCCTGCAGGGCGTCAAGGACGGTTTCGAGAAGAAGCTCGAGATCACCGGCGTCGGCTATCGCGCGGCACTCCAGGGCAAGAACCTGCAGCTGGCGCTTGGCTTCAGCCACGACGTCGTTTACGAGACGCCGGCCGGCATCACGATCACCGTGCCGAAGCCGACGGAAATCACCGTGACCGGCATCGACAAGCAGCAGGTCGGCCAGGTTGCAGCCGAGATCCGCGAGTATCGCGGTCCCGAGCCCTACAAGGGCAAGGGTGTCCGCTATGCCGGCGAGAAGATCGTCCGCAAGGAAGGCAAGAAGAAGTAGTAAGCCTGGCCCCGAAAAGTTGCAGACTTTTCGGAAAAGGCCAAGCCAAAGAAGTGCAACGCCGCGGGGAGCGGTCGCGGGAGGCGCTTTCGCCTACCGCACATGGCGGCCCCCGTTTTTTGAAGGCAAGGAAGACTATCATGGCTACCAAGGAATCCATCCAGCGCCGCGCGCAGCGCGTCCGCCGCCAGATCAAGAAGGTCGCGGGCGAACGTCCGCGTCTCTCGGTTCACCGCACGTCGAAGAACATCTACGTGCAGGTCATCGACGACGCCAAGGGCCATACCATCGCGGCTGCATCGACACTCGAGAAGGACCTCAAGGGTTCGCTCAAGACCGGCGCCGACACCGAGGCAGCAGCCGCTGTTGGCAAGCTGATCGCCGAGCGTGCTTCGAAGGCCGGCGTCAAGGAAGTCGTCTTCGACCGCGGCGCCTACATCTATCACGGCCGCGTCAAGGCGCTGGCCGAGGCTGCCCGTGAAGGCGGTCTGAGCTTCTAATTGCCTGTTCCCGAACCGAAGGTCAGCGCAGCAAAAAGTTGCAGACTTTTCGGACAAGATCATGCAAGGAAAAATAACTCGCCCCCGGTGACCCAAAGAGGCGCACCGGATTTTATCAGCAACCGTGCTTCCGGAAAAAAACAAGGAACAGGATATGGCACAGGAACGTAGGGATGGCGGCCGCGGCCGCGATCGTGAAGAACGCGATGACGGCATGGTGGACAAGCTCGTCCACATCAACCGTGTCGCCAAGGTCGTCAAGGGCGGCCGTCGCTTCGGTTTTGCAGCACTCGTCGTCGTCGGCGACCAGAAGGGCCGCGTCGGCTTCGGTCACGGCAAGGCGCGCGAAGTGCCGGAAGCGATCCGCAAGGCAACCGAGTCGGCCAAGCGCGACATGATTTTCGTGCCGCTGCGCTCGGGCCGCACGCTGCACCACGACGTCGAAGGACGCTGGGGCGCCGGACGCGTGCTGCTGCGCGCTGCCAAGCAGGGTACCGGCATCATCGCCGGCGGCCCGATGCGCGCTGTCTTCGAGACGCTTGGCATGCATGACGTGGTCGCCAAGTCGATGGGTTCGTCGAACCCCTACAACATGGTTCGCGCCACATTCGACGCGCTAAAGAGCCAGATGCATCCCAAGGATGTGGCTGCTGCGCGCGGCATCAAGTATTCGACCCTTCAGGCCCGCCGCGGCACCGCCGTTGCGGCTGAAGAATAGTCGATCTGACCAGGGATTTTGACCATGGCCAAGAAAGCAACCAAGACCATCACCGTTGAGCAGATCGGTTCGCCGATCCGCCGCCCGAAGGAACAGCGCGCAACGCTGGTCGGCCTCGGCCTCAACAAGATGCACAAGCAGCGCACGCTGGAGGACACTCCCTCGGTGCGCGGCATGATCGCTGCCGTCCAGCATCTCGTCCGCGTCGTGGACGAGGGCTGAGCAAAAGCGCAGGAGAACCCAGATGAAACTCAACGATCTGCGTGACAAGGACGGCGCGACGCACTCCAAGAAGCGTCTCGGCCGTGGCATCGGCTCCGGCTCCGGCAAGACCGGCGGTCGCGGCGTCAAGGGCCAGAAGGCGCGCTCCGGCGTTGCCATCAACGGCTTCGAGGGCGGCCAGATGCCGCTCTATCGGCGCCTGCCGAAGCGTGGCTTCAATAACATCTTCGCCAAGAGCTTTGTCGTCGTGTCGCTGGCTCGTATCCAGACGGCGCTCGATGCCAAGAAGCTCGACGCCAAGGCGACCGTGACGGCCGAGGCACTCGTTGCCGCCGGCGTCATCCGCCGCGTCAAGGACGGCGTGCGCATCCTCTCGGACGGCGAGCTCAAGGCAAAGCTTGCCTTCGACGTCGCCGGCGCCTCCAAGGCCGCGATCGAGAAGATCGAAAAGGCCGGCGGTTCGGTCAAGCTGCCGGAAGCGGCAGCGGAGTAACGGCAATTTGAAGCGCGGCCGGCAGGAACGGTATCCGTTTTTGTTCACGATTGCGCTTTGATCCGATCAATTAGGCGGCCGCGTCAACGCGGCCGCTTGCATGTTTAGAGCCCGGAGCTTATCTCGTGAGCTTCGGTGCCACGCGCCGCCTGAGCTGCGGGCATCGAGCGTGACATACAAATCAAAGAAGTAGCGCATGACGTTGTCCGAAAACCGCTTCACACTTTTCGGCATCATGCTCTAGCGGAGAATCAGGCATGGCTTCGGCTGCTGAACAACTAGCCTCGAATCTGAATTTTGCGGCTTTCGCCAAGGCGGAGGACCTGAAGAAGCGAATCTGGTTCACCGTCGGCGCGCTGCTCGTCTATCGCCTCGGCACCTATATCCCGCTGCCCGGCATCAATCCGGATGCATTCGCGCAGGCCTTCTCTTCGCAGGCCAAGGGCGTGCTCGGCATGTTCAACATGTTCGCCGGCGGCGCCGTGCAGCGCATGGCGATCTTCGCGCTCGGCATCATGCCTTACATCTCAGCCTCCATCATCATGCAGCTGATGACCTCGGTCATTCCGTCGCTGGAGGCGCTGAAAAAGGAAGGCGAGCAGGGCCGCAAGGTCATCAACCAGTACACGCGCTACGGCACGGTGCTCTTGGCGCTGGTGCAGGCCTACGGCATTTCAGTGGGCCTGGAAGGCGGCAACGGCATCGTCAACGATCCCGGCATGTTCTTCCGCATCTCGACCGTCGTCACGCTGGTTGGCGGCACCATGTTCCTGATGTGGCTGGGCGAGCAGATCACCGCCCGCGGCATCGGCAACGGCATTTCGCTGATCATCTTTTCCGGCATCGTCGCCGGCCTGCCGCGCGCCATCTCCGGCACGCTGGAGCTCGGCCGCACCGGCGCCCTATCGACCGGGCTGATACTCGCGATCATCGTGCTGGCCATCATCGTCATCGCGCTGATCGTGTTCTTCGAGCGCGCGCAGCGCCGCCTGCTGATCCAGTATCCGAAGCGCCAGGTCGGCAACCGCATGTTCCAGGGCGACACCTCGCATCTGCCGCTGAAGCTCAACACGTCGGGCGTCATTCCGCCGATCTTCGCGTCGTCGCTGCTTTTGCTGCCGGCAACGGTCGCCGGCTTCTCGCAGACGACAAACCTGCCGGCCTGGGCAAGCACCGTGCTCGCTTCGCTCGGCCACGGCCAGCCGCTCTACATGCTGTTCTATGCGGCAATGATCGTGTTCTTCGCCTTCTTCTACACGGCCATCGTGTTCAATCCGAAGGACACCGCCGACCAGCTCAAGAAGCATTCCGGCTTCATTCCGGGCTACCGTCCGGGTGAGCGCACTGCCGATTACATCGACTATGTCCTGACGCGCATCACCGTCGTCGGCGCCATCTATCTGGTGCTGGTGTGCATGCTGCCCGAGTTCCTGATTTCGGCAACTGGCGTACCATTCTACCTCGGTGGCACATCGCTTCTGATCGTGGTCAGTGTAACCCTCGATACGGTGGCGCAGATCCAGGGTCACCTGATCGCGCACCAGTATGAGGGCCTGATCAAGAAGTCGAAGCTGCGCGGGGGGAAGAAGGCCAGATGAGATTGATATTGCTTGGGCCGCCAGGAGCGGGCAAGGGGACGCAAGCACAAAGACTGGTAGAAAAATACGGCATACCGCAGCTGTCGACGGGCGACATGCTGCGGGCGGCCGTGCAGGCCGGCACCGAAGTCGGCAAGCGCGCCAAGGCGGTGATGGATGCCGGCGAGCTGGTTTCCGACGCAATCGTCAACGCCATCGTGGCCGAGCGCATCGATCAGCCCGATTGCACCAACGGTTTCATCCTCGACGGATATCCGCGCACGCTGGTGCAGGCTGATGCGGTTGAATCGATGCTCGCCGAGCGCGGCATTGGCCTCGATGCCGTGATCGAGTTCGTCGTCGACGACAAAGCGCTGGTCGGCCGCATCGTCAAGCGCGCCGACGACGCCAAGGCCGCCGGACAGCCGGTGCGCAAGGACGACAATCCGGTGGTGTTCGAAGAGCGCCTGCGGGAATATTACAAGAAGACCGCGCCTCTGATCGGCTATTATTATGCCAAACGCTCGCTTAGGAGTGTCGACGGCATGGCCCCTGTCGACACCGTGACGGCGGAGATTGAAGCGCTGCTCGCGGCGGTGACGCGGGAGACCGTTACGGTAAAGTAAAGATTGCGCTTGACTGGAACGGTTCGCTGGGTTATGGCGGCCCGTCTTCCTATCAGGCATGAGGCTTGCTTGTCCGCAAGGGCAAGGCAGCCGCATTGAAACTAGGGAACTCCCGCAAGGGCCGGCCTCCACCGGACGCGGGGTAATTTGAACAGCGCCGCGCATGCCCCTTTTTTTGAAGGCCGGCCGGTCCCACATGGAGAAGAGAAGAATATGGCTCGTATAGCCGGCGTCAACATTCCGACCAACAAGCGCGTCGTCATTGCGCTTCAGTACATTCACGGCATTGGCAAGAAGTTCGCCCAGGAGATCGTCGACAAGGTCGGCATCCCGGCCGAGCGCCGCGTCAACCAGCTGACCGACGCGGAAGTGCTGCAGATCCGCGAGACCATCGACCGCGACTACCAGGTCGAAGGCGACCTGCGCCGCGAAGTGTCGATGAACATCAAGCGTCTCATGGACCTCGGCTGCTACCGCGGTCTGCGTCACCGCCGTTCGCTGCCGGTTCGCGGCCAGCGCACGCACACCAATGCACGCACCCGCAAGGGCCCGGCCAAGTCGATTGCAGGCAAGAAGAAGTAAGTGAGCGAATAGCGAGTAGCCATTAGCGAGTAGGGGTTCCCTATTCGCTGGTCCCTGCTCACTACTCGCTTTCAAAGGTGGAGCCGCTGGCATTACGGCGGTGTAGAGATCAACTGAAAGGACTATCATGGCCAAGGAAGCCGCTCGTGTTCGCCGTCGCGAACGCAAGAACATCTCGTCGGGCGTTGCCCACGTCAATTCGACCTTCAACAACACGATGATCACCATCACCGACGCGCAGGGCAATTCCATTGCCTGGTCGTCGGCCGGTGCCCAGGGCTTCAAGGGTTCGCGCAAGTCGACCCCGTTCGCCGCCCAGATGGCTGCCGAAGACGTCGCCAAGAAGGCCCAGGAACACGGCATGCGCATGCTCGAAGTCGAGGTCTGCGGACCCGGCTCCGGTCGTGAATCGGCGCTTCGCGCCCTGCAGGCGGCCGGCTTCACCATCACCTCGATCCGTGATGTGACGCCGATCCCGCACAATGGCTGCCGCCCGCGCAAGAAGCGCCGCGTCTAAGACATTACCGAACGCCGCGTGAGCGCCTCAAGGCGCTCCTCCACGGCACTCCAGGTCGCCCGCCACGATTGGATGGTGGCGGGTCAACGGAAGGAAAGCATCATGATCCAGAAAAATTGGCAGGAACTGATCAAGCCGAACAAGATCGAGTTCTCGTCGAAGAAGAAGACGCTGACCACGCTGGTCGCCGAGCCGCTCGAGCGTGGCTTCGGCCTGACGCTCGGCAACGCGCTGCGCCGCGTGCTTTTGTCTTCGCTGCGCGGTGCGGCTGTCACCGCCGTGCAGATCGACGGCGTTCTGCATGAATTCTCGTCGATTGCCGGCGTGCGTGAGGACGTGACCGACATCGTCCTCAACATCAAGGAAATCGCCATCCGCATGGAAGGCGATGGTCCCAAGCGCATGGTCGTTCGCAAGCAGGGCCCGGGTGCGGTTCTGGCTGGCGACATCCAGACGGTTGGCGACGTCGAAATCCTCAACCCCGACCACGTCATCTGCACGCTGGACGAGGGCGCTGAAATCCGCATGGAATTCACCGTCGACACCGGCAAGGGTTACGTGCCGGCCGACCGCAACCGCGCCGAAGACGCGCCGATCGGCCTGATCCCGGTCGACAGCCTGTATTCGCCGGTCAAGAAGGTCTCCTACAAGGTCGAAAATACCCGCGAGGGCCAGGTTCTCGACTATGACAAGCTGACCATGACCATCGAGACCGACGGTTCGATCTCGGGCGAGGACGCGGTGGCATTCGCTGCCCGCATCCTGCAGGACCAGCTTGGCCTGTTCGTCAATTTCGACGAGCCGCAGAAGGAAGTCGCCACCGAGGCCGTCACCGAGCTTGCCTTCAACCCGGCGCTGCTCAAGAAGGTCGACGAACTCGAGCTTTCGGTGCGTTCGGCCAACTGCCTGAAGAACGACAACATCGTCTACATCGGCGATCTCATCCAGAAGACCGAAGCCGAGATGCTGCGCACCCCGAACTTCGGCCGCAAGTCGCTGAACGAGATCAAAGAAGTGCTCGCGGCGATGGGCCTGCACCTCGGCATGGAAGTGCCGGACTGGCCGCCGGAAAACATCGAAGACCTCGCCAAGCGTTACGAAGACCAATATTGAGCATGAAGTCCAAGGATCGGCGGCGTGGGCCGCTCGATCCGACGGTCATGCGGAAAACCATCAGAGGCCGTGGCCTCTTGAACAACTGAAGGAAAAGAGCCATGCGCCACGGTTTTAAAGGCCGCCGCTTCGCCCGAAGCATTAGCCATCGCAAGTCGATGTTCGCCAACCTCGCCGTGTCGCTGCTCGAACATGAGCAGATCGTCACCACCCTGCCGAAGGCGAAGGATTTGCGTCCAATCGTCGAGAAGCTGGTGACGCTCGGCAAGCGCGGCGACTTGCATGCGCGCCGCCAGGTCATTGCCCAGATCGGCAATGAAGGCGTCGTCAAGCGTTTGTTCGACACGATTGCGCCGCGCTACGCCGACCGCAACGGCGGCTATCTGCGCATCATGAAGGCGGGCTTCCGCCACGGCGACAATGCCGCCATGGCGGTCATCGAGTTCGTCGACCGCGACACCGACGCCAAGGGCGCCGGCGACCGCGCCCGCCTCGAAGCCGAAGGCGCCAACGAGGAAGCCACTGCCGCATAAGGCTCGGTTTTCGCAAATGACTTTCAAGGGGCCTTCGGGCCCCTTTTTGCATTGTCGCAAGGGCATGCTTCGCCGGGCTTTTTTTGCCTGCCGGCCAAGTGCTTTTGCACGACAATCGCCGCATTTCAGTGCATTAGCCTTTCATTCTGCACAATCGTCGGGACAATGCCCCCGAACTTGCCTTGGAGGATTCGCGAATGCGCGCCAACCGACTGTCTCTTGTTCTGCTCTTCGCCATGATGGCGTTCGCAGCCGCGCCGACAGTCAGGCAGGCGCTGGCCGAGGACGCCGCCAAGCCAGCCGATCCGGGGCTCTCCGATGTGCTGACCGACCTCCTGCATGGCGTCGAAGGCGAGAACGGCACCTCCGGTCCCGACAAGCGCGTGCCGTTCGGCCGCGAAGAGGTACAGCTGTCGTTTGCGCCCCTGGTCAAGCAGACGGCGCCGGCGGTGGTCAATGTCTATGCTTCGCAGACGGCCAAGGTCACGTCGCCCTTTGACGGCGATCCTTTCTTCGAGGAATTCTTCGGCCGCGCGCAGCCGCGCGCGCAATCCTCGCTCGGCTCGGGCGTGCTGGTCGACCCGAGCGGCGTGGTCGTCACCAATTTCCACGTGATCAAGGATGCTGACGAGGTCAAGGTGGCGACCGCGGACGGGCGCGAATTCACCTCGAAGGTCATGCTCAAGGACGAGACGCTCGACCTCGCCGTGCTCAAGATCACCTCCGACAAGCCGTTTCCGGTGATCGCCATCGGCGATTCCGACGCCCTCGAGGTCGGCGACCTGGTGCTGGCCATCGGCAATCCGTTCGGCGTCGGCCAGACCACCACCAGCGGCATCGTGTCGGCGCTTGCCCGCAGCCATATCGGCGTTTCGGATTCGGGCTATTTCATCCAGACCGACGCCGCCATCAATCCCGGCAATTCCGGCGGCGCGCTGATCAACATGGGCGGCCAGCTGGTCGGCATCAACACCGCCATCTACAGCCGCAGCGGCGGCTCGATCGGCATCGGTTTTGCCATCCCGGCCAACATGGTGCGCGCCTTCGCCGACGCGGCCAAGGCCGGGCTCGATTTCTTCGAGCGGCCTTATATAGGCGCCGAGTTCGAAGCGGTCACACCGCAGATCGCCGAATCGCTTGGCATGGATAAGCCGACCGGTGCGCTGGTGTCGTCGGTTGAGGAAGCCGGACCGGCGGCCAAGGCAGGGCTGAAGCCCGGCGATGTCGTGCTGCAGCTCAATGGCACGACGGTCGAAGGCATCGAGGCGCTGGATTACCGCATGGCGACCCTGTCGATCGGCACCAAGGCGACCTTCGCCATCCTGAGCAAGGGCCAGCAGGCGACGATGGAGATTGCACTGGAGCGCGCGCCGGAAGGCGCCAAGGCGTCGGAAGTGACCCTGCATGGCCGCAGCCCGTTCTCCGGCGCCAAGGTCGCGGAACTGTCGCCCAGGCTCGCCCAGCGGCTTGGCCTGCGCACCGACCTCAAGGGGGTCACCGTGGTCGACATCAACCGCGATTCGCCGGCCGCCGATTTCGGCTTCCAGCCGGGCGACATCGTGCGCGAGGTGAACGGCACGACGGTCGATACGGCGGCGACACTGGCGCAGCTTGCCCAGCAGGATACACGCTGGTGGCGCTTTACCGTCGAGCGCGGCGGGCAGATACTGCGCCAGGTGTTGCGTTACTGAGGCGATCTTCCCATTTCTGAGGATCGTGCTCCAACCAGAAGACCTAGATGGCCGATCTGTTCAGCGTCGATGAACCGGAAAGAGCGCCGCCCGGCCGGCCTTTGGCCGATCGGCTGCGCCCGAAAAACCTTGGCGAGGTCGTCGGCCAGGAGCATCTGACCGGCCCCGACGGCGCACTGACGCGGCTCATCAACTCCGGTTCGCTCGGCTCGATGATTTTCTGGGGGCCACCCGGCACCGGCAAGACCACCGTGGCGCGGCTGCTGGCCGGCGAGACCAGCCTTGCCTTCGAGCAGATCTCAGCGGTGTTTTCCGGCGTTGCCGATTTGAAGAAAGTGTTCGAGGCGGCAAAGCTGCGTCGCACCAATGGCCGCCAGACGCTGCTGTTCGTCGACGAGATCCATCGCTTCAACCGCGCCCAGCAGGATTCGTTTCTCCCGGTCATGGAGGACGGCACCGTCGTGCTGGTTGGCGCCACGACCGAAAATCCGTCCTTCGAGCTGAACGCCGCGCTTTTGTCGCGCGCGCGGGTACTGGTGTTTCACTCGCTGGGCGAGGAGAGCATCGCCAAGCTGATGACGCGCGCGGAGGAGACAGAGGGCAGGGCGCTGCCGCTCGACGAAGAGGCGCGGGCGATGCTCATCCGCATGAGCGATGGTGACGGCCGGGCCTCGCTGACGCTGGCCGAGGAAGTCTGGCGCGCCGCCAAACCCGGCGAGGTTTTTGATCCCGAAGGGTTGCAGCGCATCGTCCAGCGCCGCGCGCCGATTTACGACAAGGGCCAGGACGGCCACTACAATCTGATCTCGGCGCTGCACAAATCGGTGCGCGGGTCCGATCCCGACGCGGCGCTCTACTATCTCGCCCGCATGTTCGACGCCGGCGAGGATCCGCTCTATCTCGGCCGCCGGCTGGTGCGCATGGCGATGGAGGATATCGGGCTCGCCGACCCGCAGGCGCTGGTCGTGGCCAACGCCGCCAAGGACGCATACGACTATCTCGGCTCGCCCGAAGGCGAACTGGCCTTCGCCGAGGCCACCGTCTATCTCGCCACCGCGCCCAAATCCAACGCCGTCTATACCGCCTTCAAGGCAGCCACGCGGGCGGCGAAGGAGTTCGGTTCGCTGCTGCCGCCCAAGCACATCCTCAACGCGCCGACCAAGCTGATGAAAGAGGAGGATTACGGCGCCGGCTACCGCTACGATCACGACCAGCCCGATGCCTTTTCCGGCCAGGACTATTTCCCCGAAAAGATGGGCCGGCAGACCTTTTACGATCCGCCCGAACGCGGCTTCGAGCGCGATATCAAGAAACGGCTGGACTATTGGGCAAAGCTGCGCAGCGAGCGGGAAAAATAGGCGCGCGGGACAAACGGGACGAACTCGGCCTGCCCGCGATGAACTGAAATTCTGTCCCCGCCAGTCACAGCAGTGTGATTGTACCGCATGACAAAAAGCCCTATCACGTCGCATGACTCGGCCGGGAGGCTGCCAGGACGGGCGATAATTCGGAACGGGGACAGCGCGCCGCGCGAACAGAAAATGACAAAATCCCTTCGCAAAATGCTTCGCCAGGCTGTGATTGCTGTCCCGCTGCTCGCGCTCGGATTCTATTTCATTCCGATCCTGACCACGATCTGGATCGTCTGCGGCCTGATCGATGTGCTGCGCAACGCCAACAAGGATCTGTCGCTGTTGCGCGGCTATTTCCTCGGCAATGGCATCTTCACCTGGCTGCTGTCGCCCTTCAATCTGCTGGTGGACCTCGTTTGCTACAGGAACCCGGGCGTGTGGAAGCTGGAGCAGTTTCCCGCCGATTATCAGCGCGAGGTCAACGAGGTTCTTGACGTCTTCAAGGCGCGCAAGGACGAGATCATCGCCGATATCGACGCCAATTTCGGCACCGGTCGTCGCGGCATGTATGTCTATCAGTGGTACGGCAAGCACCGGATCGACAATGTCGCGGAATTCAACAAGGCTTTCAAATACATCAAGACCATTGCCGTGTCTGTCTTCAGAGGCAAGGAATCGACTTCCTGGCATTTCGGACCGCTTCGGCTCAGCCTGCGCATCCTCTACAATCTCTTGCCGGTGAAGGCAGAGGTTTTCGTCGAATGCAACGGCGCCAGGAATTACTGGCACGACAACCCGCTCTATATTTTCGACGACACGCTGCTGCACCGCTCGGTCAACGAGTATGACGGACGCCGCTACTGCGTGTTCATGGACATAATCCGCCCGTCGCCGTTCCCCGGCTTCATCGCCGGACTTCTCGCCATCGTTTCGGTCACCGTCGAGCGCATCAATTCCATGTTCTACAAGAACTGGAAGATGATCGGCTCGAGCAAGGCAAAGAAGGTCGAGACGACCTGAGGCGTTGGCCTGAAGGGATTGGGCATGTTCAATCTGCTTCTCGTTGTGGTCGGCGGCGGCATCGGCGCCGGCATCCGCCACCTGACCAACATCGGCGCCTTGCGCCTCGTCGGCCCCAACTACCCCTGGGGGACAATGGCGATCAACATCCTCGGCTCCTTTGTTATGGGGCTGTTCGTCGCCGCGCTGATGCGGCGCGGCGGTTCCAATGAGCTCCGGCTGTTCGTCGCCACGGGCATCCTTGGCGGCTTCACCACCTTCTCCGCCTTTTCGCTCGATTTCGCGACCCTGTGGGAGCGCGGAGCGACGCTGACGGCGTTGGGATATGCGCTTGCCAGTGTCGTTGGCGCCATTATCGCCCTGTTTCTGGGACTTTGGCTCGCAAGAACCGTTTCATAGTGTTATTGCCCGGCCTAGAGCACGGCGCATCCTCCTGGACGCGCTGCAGAAACTTTGATCTTGCGCATGATCCTTTCCGAAAGCCGGAGTAGATTTTCGGGGTCACGCGTTGAAACGGATAAAGCGAAAATCATGGCAGGCGTAGAACAGATCACGGTGGAGGCCGGCGAGGCGGGCATGCGGCTCGATCGCTGGTTCAAAACCCATTTCCCCGGCCTCGGCTTTGGCCATCTGCAGAAGTTGCTGCGCTCGGGCCAGATCCGCGTCGATGGCGGCCGGGTCAAGGCCGACAGCCGTGTCGAGCCCGGCCAGGTGGTGCGTGTGCCGCCGCTCGAGGTCGACAAGAAGGGCGAGAGTGCGCTTACGGGTTACTCGATCCGCAACCAGGGCGACGCCGATGTGCTGGCCAAGATGCTGATCCACGAAGATCCAAAAGTCTTCGTCTTCAACAAGCCGGCGGGCCTGGCGGTGCAAGGCGGCTCGGGCGTCACCCGCAATGTCGACGACATGCTGGAGGCCTGGCGCAGCCAGAAGGGCGAGAAGCCGCGCCTGGTGCACCGGCTCGACCGCGACACATCGGGCGTGCTGGTGGTTGCCCGCACCAGGCTTGCAGCGATGAAGCTTTCCGAGTCATTCAGGGCGCGTGAGACCAAGAAGACCTATTGGGCGCTGGTCAAAGGTGTCCCGCCCAAGCGCGAGGACAAGATCTCGACCTGGCTGATCAAGGAACCGACCGAGGACGGCGACCGCGTGCGCGTGGCAGCCCATGGCGAAAAGGGCGCCGACCACGCCGTGTCCTACTATCGCATCATCGAGCAGGCGGCTCAGACGATGACCTGGCTGGAAATGGAGCCGTACACTGGCCGCACCCACCAGCTGCGCGTTCATGCCGCCTATATCGGCTGCCCGATCCTCGGCGACCCCAAATATTTCGAGGCCGACACCAACTGGGACTTTCCGGGCGGCATTCAAAACCGCCTGCATCTGCATGCGCGCCGCATCGTCATTCCGCACCCGGACAAGGGCGTCATCGACGTCACCGCGCCGATGCCGCCGCATATGCGCCAGAGCTGGAACCTGATCGGCTTCGACGACGCCAGCGCGGAGGACTGACATTGGCCGTTGCCTCGGCATTGGATCGCCGCGATGCGGTCGATCTGGCGGCTGCTTCCATCATGGTCGGGCTGACCTTTTCCTGGGGGCTGAACTACGTCGCCGCCAAGATCTCCTATGCAGGCTTCGATCCGGTTTTCGTCTCGATCGCACGTTCGATCATTGGCGGGCTCTGTGTGCTCGGCTGGTGCTGGCTGCGCGGCATCAGGTTGTTTAAGGCCGACGGGTCGCTTGTCGCCGGCATCATTGTCGGCGTGCTGTTCGGCGTCGAGTTCCTGTGCCTCTATATCGGGCTGGAATACACGACCGTTGCTCGCAACACACTGCTGGTCAACACCATGCCGTTCTGGGTCCTGATCGGCGGCCATTTCCTGCTCGGTGAGCGTATCAACGCGCGCAAGCTTGGCGGGCTCGTTCTCGCCTTCTGCGGCCTGGTGGCGGTGTTTTCCGACGGGATTGCCGGCGGCACCGAGATGACCTTGATGGGCGATCTGCTCAGCCTCGGCTCCGGTATCCTGTGGGCGGCGACCAGCATCGTCATCAAGCGTTCGAAACTGGTCGAGACCAGTGCCGAGAAATTGCTGCTTTATCAGTTGGCCGGTGCGGCCATTGTCGGTGTCCTGGTGATGCCTTTCGCTGGCCCGCCGATCCGCGCGGTCAGTGCCTTGCCGGCATTGGCGCTGCTGTTCCAGTCGCTCTATATAGTTGCCTTCACCTATGTGCTGTGGTTCTGGCTGCTCAGGCGCTATCCGGCATCGGCCCTGTCGAGCTTCGCTTTCCTGTCGCCGGTGTTCGGCGTCCTCTGCGGCGCTATCATTCTGGGCGAGGCGCCGACGACCAGGATCTTTGTGGCGCTTGGGCTGATCGCTGTCGGCCTGATCATCGTCAACCGGCCGGCGCGCAAGCAGGTACCTGGATAGAAAGTTCGACCATGCGTGACATCCTCAACGACCTCGAAGCGGGAAAGCATCTGTCCGATCCGGATCCGGTCCGCCGCGCGCAGATCCAGATGAAGACGCACCTGCCGAAGCGCTTCTACAAGGACGTGTCGGTCGTAGCTGTGGAGGACGGTTTTGCCGTCCACCTCGATGGCAAGCCGGTGCGCACGCCGGGCAAGGCGCTGCTGGCGCTGCCGACCGAAAACGCCGCCGCCCTGGTCGCCAATGAGTTCGCTGCACAGGGCGAGACCATCGACCCGGTCACGATGCCGGTGCTGCGTCTGGTCAACACCGCCATCGACGGCGTCGCCAGCGACCCGCAGGCGGTGCTGGAGGACGTCTTGCGCTTCGCCTCGTCCGATCTGACCTGCTACCGCGCCGACGCGCCGCAGGGGCTGGTCGAGCGGCAGAACCAGCATTGGGATCCGGTGATCGACTGGGCGAGGGCGACATTAGGGGCTCGGTTCAACCTCGCCGAGGGCATCATCCATGTCGAGCAGCCGCGCGAAAGCCTCGCCGTCCTCGGCGCCCATCTTGCCCAGCGTGCCGAGCCGCTGCGGCTGGCTGCAATCCATGTCATGAGTTCGCTGACCGGGTCGGCGCTGCTGGCGCTGGCGGTCGATTACGGCGCGCTCGATGGCGACGCGGCTTGGGCCGCCGGCCATGTCGACGAGGACTGGCAAATCGAGCATTGGGGCCAGGATGCCGAGGCTGTGGCACGCCGCTCGGCCCGCAAGCGCGACATGATGGCGGCCATCGGCCTGCTCGATGCGCTGAAGACCTGATCCTCGGCCTTTTGCCGCACTGCACCTAATACCAAAGTCATAAATCCAAGGTCTGTCTGCCTCCGGCGGTCGCTTTCTGTCATTTTTTACGCCGATGTCGGGTTCGAGTCGCGTTCGGAGGGAACGCCGACGATGACGCCCAGCGTCGAAGGCAGACGATTCACGGGAGGACAGTTCAATGGCATTGGCATCGACCGCCGGCGGAAGCAGCCGCGGCATGACGCGGGAGGAGAAGAAAGTCATCTTCGCTTCCTCGCTCGGCACGGTTTTCGAATGGTATGATTTCTATCTCTACGGCGCATTGGCGGCCGCAATCGGCACCACATTCTTCGCCTCTTATCCGGAGGGGACGCGCAACATCTTCACGCTGCTGGTTTTCGCTGCCGGCTTCCTCGTGCGGCCGTTCGGCGCGCTGGTGTTCGGCCGTATCGGCGATCTCGTCGGCCGCAAATACACATTCCTCGTCACCATCACGATCATGGGCCTGTCGACCTTCCTGGTCGGCCTGCTTCCCGGTTCGGCGAGCTGGGGCATCGCGGCGCCCATCATCCTGGTTGGGCTGCGCATGCTGCAGGGCCTGGCGCTCGGCGGTGAGTATGGCGGTGCCGCGACCTATGTCGCCGAACATGCACCCGACGATCGCCGTGGCTTCTATACGTCGTGGATTCAGACGACAGCGACGCTTGGCCTGTTCCTGTCGCTGATCATCATCCTGGCCGTGCAGAATTCGTTGAGCAAGGAGGATTTCGCGGCCTGGGGCTGGCGCATTCCATTCCTACTCTCGGCCATCCTGCTCGCAATATCGGTCTGGATTCGCCTGACGCTTTCGGAATCGCCGGCCTTCGTCCGTATGAAGGAAGAGGGCAAGGGCTCCAAGGCGCCTTTGTCGGAAGCCTTCGGCCAATGGAAGAATGCAAAAATTGCGCTGCTGGCGCTTTTCGGCCTCACCGCCGGCCAGGCCGTGGTCTGGTACAACGGCCAGTTCTACGCACTGTTCTTCCTCACCAATGTGCTCAAGGTGGACGCGCAGTCGGTCAACATCATGGTCGCCATCGCACTGGCGGTAGGCGCGATCTTCTTCGTCGTGTTCGGTTGGCTTTCCGACAAGATCGGCCGCAAGCCGATTATCATGGCCGGTCTTGCGCTGGCGATCGTCACCACTTTCCCGTTGTTTAAGGCGCTGACCTGGGCGGCTAATCCAGCTCTGGCAACGGCACAACAGACAACGCGTGCGACTGTGACCGCCGCGCCTCGCGACTGCAAATTCCAGTTCAACCCCACGGGCACTTTCAAATACACGACGTCATGCGATATCGCGACCGCCTTTCTCAGCAAGAACTCGGTGCCTTATGACGTCGTGACGACGGCAGCGGCTGGAACGCCTGCTACAGTCAAGATCGGCAACGAGACAGCTGAATCCTATGACGCGGTTGCGGCTGGCGATCAATTGAAGGCCAAAGAGGCAGCCTTCGGCAAGGCAATCAATATTGCCTTGCAGGATGGTGGTTATCCGCTGAAGCGCGCTGCCGCCAAGGTTGCCGACCAGAAGCTCGACGCCTTTGTCGCGGCCAACCCCGAACTGAAGCTCGACGCGGCAGCCATCCGCGCAGGCGAAAAGACCGCAGTCCCGACCGAGCAGGCGATCAAGGACAAGGTGCTGACCAAGGATGAGGCAGCCGGCGCCACCGAGGTGACCGTCTACAGCATTCCGGCAGCGGGTGCGTTTGCGATGTTTGCCGACCCGGCACAGGTCAACTGGGCCAAGGTCATCGGCATCCTGTTCATCCTGGTCCTCTACGTGACCATGGTCTACGGGCCGATCGCGGCGATCCTGGTTGAGATGTTCCCGACCCGCATCCGCTACACCGGCATGTCGCTGCCCTACCACATCGGCAATGGCTGGTTCGGCGGCTTCCTCCCGGCGATCGTGTTCGCGCTCAGTGCCTACAAGGGCGATATCTACTACGGGCTCTGGTATCCGGTGGTGATCGCGGCAATGTCGCTGATCATCGGCATGATCTTCGTCAGGGATACGCTCGGCACCGACCTGCATACCAAGCAGTAGCCGACAGCTCTGCCTCATACAAAAAACCCGGCGCGAGCGATCGCGCCGGGTTTTTCATTTGTGGGCCTGTTCGATCTATCAGCGCGGAAGATGCCTAGCTCTTGCGAGGCTGTTCGGCGTCCGCAATGGCGGCCTCATGATACCAAGCCTCGCCATGGTCAAGCGGCTGATCGCGCAGCGAAGCAAGCTCTGCCGCAAACTTGGCCTTTACGCCTAAATTTGAGGCAGTTACACGCGATGCCGCCGGGAACATCAGGATTTTGGCCGACGGACGGGCTGAGGTGATTTCCATGGTCGGTCTCCTTTCTTCTGGAGAGGCTCTTCGATTCATCTTTCCATCAAGGTAAGTCCTGCAATCCATTTAGGCAAGATGCCTAAAGAAAGATCGGCATTTGCCTGTTATTTAAGCAAATTCTGCCTTTGATCGATCCGGGCGCATTGCTTAGGCGGCTTGCCTTCGTCACCGGCATGAAAGGGCATTTTTGCCGCACCCTGACCAACTGAAGTGGCACACGATTTGCATTTATTGGCTTGGCAGCTGGGCTGCTGGATGGCTCGGCGCGCCGGCGTCATCCAGGTTCGGTGATCAAGCAACGAGAGGCTCTAGAATGACGAAATACAAGCTCGAGTATATCTGGCTCGATGGTTACACGCCGGTCCCCAATCTTCGCGGCAAGACCCAGGTCAAGGAGTTCGCCGAGTTCCCGACGCTCGAGCAGCTGCCGCTGTGGGGCTTTGACGGTTCCTCGACGCAGCAGGCCGAAGGCCATAGCTCCGATTGCGTGCTGAAGCCGGTTGCCGTGTTCCCCGATCCGGCCCGCACCAATGGCGTGCTGGTGATGTGCGAAGTGATGATGCCAGATGGCGTGACGCCGCATGTGTCCAACAAGCGCGCCACCATCCTCGACGACGAGGGCGCCTGGTTCGGCTTCGAGCAGGAGTATTTCTTCTACAAGGACGGCCGTCCGCTCGGCTTCCCCGAGAGCGGCTATCCGGCGCCGCAGGGCCCGTACTACACCGGCGTCGGCTATTCGAATGTCGGCCCGATCGCGCGCCAGATCGTCGAGGAGCATCTCGACCTCTGCCTCGCAGCAGGCATCAACCATGAAGGCATCAACGCCGAAGTGGCCAAGGGCCAGTGGGAATTCCAGATTTTCGGCAAAGGCTCCAAGAAGGCCGCCGACCAGATGTGGATGGCCCGCTATCTCTTGCAGCGCCTGACCGAAAAATACGAGATCGACATCGAGTATCACTGCAAGCCGCTCGGCGACACCGACTGGAACGGCTCGGGCATGCACGCCAACTTCTCGACCGCCTATATGCGCGAAGTCGGCGGCAAGGCCTATTTCGAAGCGCTGATGGCTCAATTCGACAAGAACCTGATGGACCACATCGCCGTCTACGGCCCGGACAACGACAAGCGCCTGACAGGCAAGCATGAGACCGCTCCGTGGAACCGCTTCAGCTACGGCATCGCCGACCGCGGCGCTTCGATCCGCGTGCCGCATTCCTTCGTCAACAATGACTACAAGGGTTACCTGGAAGACCGCCGCCCGAACTCGCAGGGCGACCCCTACCAGATCGCTTCGCAGATCCTGAAGACCATCGCGGAGGTTTCGACCAGCGCCCAGGTTTCGGCGGCCGCCTAAGCATCTATAGCGGCGCAGGCTTCGTAAGCCTGCGCCGTAGCCTGCTGCTACCACGTCTACGGTCTGCTATTGGTCAAACAAAAACCCCGGCGTCTGAACTGACGCCGGGGTTTTTCCTTGTCGCTGAGGCTTATCGTTCAGACCGAATAGTACATGTCGTATTCGACCGGATGCGGGGTCATTTCGAAGCGCATCACTTCGGCCATCTTGAGCTCGATGTAAGAGTCGATCTGGTCGTCGTCGAAGACGCCGCCGGCCTTCAGGAAGCCGCGGTCCTTGTCCAAGCTTTGCAGCGCTTCGCGCAGCGAACCGCAGACGGTCGGAATCTTCTTCAGTTCCTTCGGCGGCAGATCGTAAAGATCCTTGTCCATCGGCTGTCCCGGGTGGATCTTGTTCTTGATGCCGTCGAGGCCGGCCATCAGCATGGCGGCGAAAGCGAGGTAGGGGTTCGCGCCTGGATCGGGGAAGCGGACCTCGACGCGCTTGGCTTTCGGCGACGAGCCGAACGGAATGCGGCAGGAGGCGGAACGGTTGCGCGCGGAGTAGGCGAGCAGCACCGGGGCTTCATAGCCAGGCACAAGGCGCTTGTAGGAGTTGGTCAGCGGGTTGGTGAAGGCGTTGATGGCCTTGGCGTGCTTGATAATGCCGCCGATGTAGAACAGGCACGACTCCGACAGGCCGGCATATTCATTGCCGGCGAAGGTCGGCTTGCCGTTCTTCCAGATCGACTGGTGGACGTGCATGCCCGAGCCGTTGTCGCCGAAAATCGGCTTCGGCATGAAGGTGGCCGTCTTGCCATAGGCGTTGGCGACCTGGTGCACGACATATTTGTAGATCAGCATCTTGTCGGCGTTGCGGACCAGCGTGTCGAACTTGATGCCGAGCTCGTGCTGGGCAGCGGCAACCTCGTGATGGTGTTTTTCGACGCGCACGCCCATTTCGGCGAGCACGGTCAGCATTTCGGAGCGCATGTCCTGCGCGCTGTCGATCGGCGGCACAGGGAAGTAGCCGCCCTTGACGCGCGGGCGGTGGCCGAGATTGCCGGTCTCGTAGTCGGTGTCGTCATTGGACGGAAGTTCGGTCGAGTCCAGCTTGAACCCGGTGTTGTAGGGATCGGCCTTGTACTTGACGTCGTCGAAGACGAAGAACTCGGCTTCGGGGCCGACATAGATGGTGTCGCCGATGCCTTCGGCCTTCATGTAGGCCTCGGCCTTCTTGGCAGTGCCGCGCGGATCGCGGTTGTAGGATTCGCCGGAGACCGGATCGAGAATGTCGCACAGGATGACCATGGTCGACTGGGCGAAGAACGGATCCATGTGGACGGTGTCCGCATCGGGCATCAGCACCATGTCGGACTCGTTGATCGCCTTCCAGCCGGCGATCGAGGAGCCGTCGAACATGACGCCGTCGGCGAACATGTCTTCCTCGACCTCGATGACATCCATCGTCACGTGCTGCAGCTTGCCCTTCGGATCGGTGAAGCGCAGGTCGACGAATTTCACGTCGTTGTCCTTGATCTGCTTCATGATGTCTTTGGCTGTCGTCATGTCGTTTCTTCCCTGTGTGATGACGTTTCGAGGAGACGTTAATCTGAAATCAGAAAGCTCAGACGGCGTCCATCCCCGTTTCGCCGGTGCGGATGCGAACGACCTCCTCGATGTTGGAGACGAAGATCTTGCCGTCGCCGATGCGGCCGGTCTGCGCCGCCTTGCGGATGGCTTCGATGGCGCCTTCGACGGCGTCGTCGCCCAGCACGACTTCGATCTTCACCTTGGGCAGGAAGTCGACGACATATTCGGCGCCGCGATAGAGTTCGGTATGGCCTTTCTGGCGGCCAAAGCCCTTGGCCTCGGTCACGGTAATGCCTTGCAGACCGGCCTCCTGAAGCGCTTCCTTCACTTCGTCTAGCTTGAACGGCTTGATGATCGCTTCGATCTTTTTCATGTAAAAAGTGGCCTCCACTGCCAAAAAAACGGGTTGTGCGCCCCGCTTGCGCCTCCATCAAGCACGAACTGTGCCAATTTCAGCCCACGCGAAGCGGTTTCGCGCAATTCCAATGCCGCGCCGCGCCGGGATGCACATTCGCGTCATCCTCTGCTTCGGCTGCGGCAAAGCTGCCCGAAGCCTACACATTGCCGCTTCGGGCGTCTGCACGATAATTAGGCAGATTGCGCATTTTGCAGGCCCGCGCGGATCCGTGGCACCAGTCTGCGAAAGGATTGGCCGCACGCCAACGCAGCACCTGGCCGTTTGCTTCGAATCCGAAACTGGACAATGCTCGATAGGGACAAAGGGTCGGCCTTGAACGAAATGCGGGATCGGCAATCCATGAGCAATGAAGTCCTGTCGCCGGCCGAGATGGGCGAGGTCGACCGGCTGGCGATCGCGGCCGGTCCGCTCGACGGCTATGGCCTGATGCAGCGCGCCGGCGAAGCGGTCGCTGCTGTGGTCCTGGCACGCTATCCCGCAGCAAGCCGCGTGCACGTGCTGTGCGGCCCCGGCAATAATGGTGGCGACGGCTATGTTGTAGCGCGGTTGCTGGCCGAGGCTGGTGTGAATGTGACGCTCTGGGCCGAAGGCAAGCAGAAGCCCGGGAGTGATGCGGCGCGAGCTTCCGAGGCCTGCAATCTGCCGGTCGAGCACATCGGACACTGCTACCCGGAACCGGGTGAAGTCGTCGTGGACGCGCTCTATGGTGCGGGATTGTCGAAGAAGATATCCCTGCATGCCTCTGCCGTCTCAGGATTGGCCGCGGCGGAGCGCGTGCCTGTGGTGTCAATCGATCTGCCTTCTGGTGTGTCGGGCGAGACCGGCTTGAGCAACGCTTATTTCAAGGCCGACGTGACGGTGACGTTCGTGCGGAAAAAGCCCGGCCATCTGCTGATGCCGGGGCGCAGCCTCTGCGGCGAGATCATCGTCGCCGATATCGGCATTCCGGATGCGATCGTCGATGAGTTCAAGATCAAGACGTTCGAGAACACGCCTGACTTCTGGCTATACTGTTTTCCGAAAACGGCGGTCGATACACATAAGTATAAGCGCGGCCACGTCAGCGTCTTTTCCGGCGGGCCGAGCGCGACAGGTGCGGCGCGGCTGTCGGCGATGGCTGCAGCCAGAGCCGGGGCAGGGGCGGTGACCGTGCTCTCGCCTGAAAATGCCATGCAGGTAAACGCCGCGCATCTGACATCGATCATGCTGCGCGAGGCCGGTTCGATGGAGGAAGTGCAGGAATTTTTGTCGGCGAGGCACCCCGAAGTACTTGTGTTCGGACCAGGGCTCGGGCCGAAACCCAAAGTGGGGGATTTCGCGTTGCAATTGATCGCGACGGTCGCTGACCTAAACCGCACGTCGACGAGTTCATTCGGAATTCAGCGCCCTGCCATTGTCTTGGATGCTGACGCCATCACGTCATTGGCGCATCAGCCTCAGGCCCTGTTCGACGCCGCGCTGCTCCCGTTGGCGCCGGTATTGGTGCTGACGCCGCATGAAGGCGAATTCGCCAGACTTTTTCCCGACATCGCGAAGGACAAGAAGCAGTCGAAACTCGCCAAGGCGCGCGCAGCCGCTGAACGAGCCAACGCCATCATGGTCTACAAGGGCGCCGACACCGTCATCGCGGCGCCGGACGGCCGCGCGGTGATCAACGCCAATGGTGCACCATGGCTCGCCACCGCCGGTTCCGGCGACGTGCTGGCGGGCATTGTCGCCGCGCTGCTGGCGCAGGGCATGCAGGCATTCGAGGCCGCCTGCGCAGCGGTCTGGATCCATGCCGAGGCCGGCAGCCGCTTCGGACCGGGTCTGATCGCCGAGGATCTGCCGCTGGCGCTGGTGCCGGTGCTGCGTGAACTTGTCGAGGCACGGCAGAAGGTGCCGATCGGATGAAGCGTTTCGCGCTCGCCATTGCAGCCATCATCGCGCTGTTCGCCTCGCATGGCGTGCGCGCTGAGCAGCCGGTGACCATCGTCGACGATCCGGCGGTGCTCGCCGCCCTCGATGCCAAGGGGTTTGGCTTCGCCGGCATTTTCGCCGTCGACGGCGCGGACGATCTGAAGACGCTCTACAGTGAGGTGCCGGCCTATCGTGCTGTTGTCGACATGGTGGCGACCGATATTGCCACGCTGCGGGCCGAGATAAAGGCCGGCGGGCGCACGCTCTACGAGGTGACCGACGGCAATGTCGGCCGCATCATGGATATGCGCTGGCTGAAGACCGAGGCCGCGCGCTTCCGCCTGGTCGGCGTCGTCAACCGGCTGGACCGGCGTGACTTCACCGCGCTGCAAGGTGACAAGAGCTGTGGCGAGGTGCGCTTTGTCTATCGCCTGGCCTACAGTTTCCGCAAGAACGGCAAGGTTCTGGCATCGCGGCTGCCATTCAATTTCAACGCCGTCTACAGCGTGGCGCCGGATGCCGATGGCGGCTGCGTCGGCGTTGCCGGGCGCTGGACACCGCAGATCGACGAAAACGTCGATGCCGGCTGGCTGGTCGGCGGGCCGCTGGCACCGGAGGAACTGACTTTCAAACAGCTCGAACTCAACGCGCAAGTGGTGCGCTTTCCCTCGGGCCAGGAGACCGAGTTCGGCGGGCAGGCGGCCTATCTGATGCGGATCTTCGGCATCGATGGCGCTGCCATCAGCGAGAAGCCGCTGGAGAATACGCCTGACGTTGCGCGGCTCTCGGACAATGCTGCACTCAAGAAAAGGCTCGCCGACTACGTCAGCGCCAATGTCGCGGCCGTCGATCTCGGCGTCTACGAAATCCCCGACGAATTCCTGGCGAAGAAAATCATCTCGTGGTCGACCTTCGGCAGCGCGAGACGGGCCAACCATCCGTTCACGCCGCTGTTCCAGCCAGCGGATTTCGCCGGCCTGGACTATGCGGCGCTGAAACTGGTGCGGACACCGGAGGCGCTGGTCGAGCGGCTGGACAATGGCGCCTGCCAGGGCTGCCACCAGGCAGGCTCGACGGCCGGCTTTCACTTCATCGGCCTCGACGACAAAACGACGTCGCCTCTCAACCGGATCGAGGTCGGCATCTCGCCGCATCTCCATGCCGAGATTCCGCGACGTGAGGCCTGGCTGCGCGCGACGGAAGAAGGCAAGGAGCCGAACCGCTACCGGCCGCTGTCCTTCGCGCCGCCGGCGACATGGACCGATGCCGGCGATGTCGGCTACGCCCCGGCCGAGATCGCGATGCCGTGCCTGATGCCGGATGATGCAAAACGCTTCGGCGCGACTTGGCAATGCGGTGGCGGCACCGTCTGCACGCCGCTGGCGACGGCCTCAGGCGTGCGCACCACGCTGGCGCAATGTCTGTTGCCCAAGGACAGTCCAAAGATGTTTTCGGGCCATCCCTGCCTGACCGGGTCGATCTCCAGCAACCCGTCTCAGCCGTTCAACGACCGCTACAAGATCACCGGCCAGTTCGCCGCTTTTGCGCCGACCCTTTCGCGGACCGCCTACACCTGCCGGCCACCGAAAATCGGCGTACCGGCAGGCATCGCTTATCGCGCCTGCGACGACAAGGACCGCAGCTTCGCCGCCTTCAAGACGGGCAAGCCGATGCCATCGGAAATTTGCGGCATGGTCGGCGGCAAGAAATTCGACACCTGCGTCGCCACCAACAATTTCGACCAGTGCCTCGGCGGCGCGGTCAACCGCGGCAACCGTCCCGCATGTTCGGCCGATCATTTCTGCCGCGAGGATTATATGTGCCAGTCGCTGCCGCCGGACACGCCGGGCGCCGACAAGGTAAAAGGCATCGGCTACTGCTCGCCGACCTATTTCATCTTCCAGATGCGCATCGACAACCACGCAACGCCTTGGGCGACCGCGACCAGCGCCCCCAGGGATGCGGGGTTCGGCGCGGCGGAAGAGGAGTGAGCCTGCGAGTTGGGCGACCACCAGTTCAGCGCTGGAGATAGTCTTCCATCCGCGCAGTCCATTTGGTGTCGAATTCCGCAATATGCCGCTGTGCTACGCTCGAGTTCAGCAGCGTCGAGAGCGCGGTCACGGCGATCGGGTCCAGGTCGGGCGGCTCCGTGTAGCCAAGCGCCGCCAGCCGTTGAGCCCATGATGGATGGGTAGACTTTGCGTCATCCGGGCTTGCCCACGCCTTGCGGGCGCAAACATTGAGGCAAATGGGTTCTCGCAGCTGGCCGGCAGCTTCCAGCACGCGCTCGAGCGGCGCTCGCGGCGGACGCAAAGCACCTCGCAATTCATGCTGCAAAGGGTCATAGACCGTCTCCGTGAAATGCACGTCTGCCGTGGCAAGAAGCAACAGCGCGCGTGCGGCGTGCTCGGCGTCGCCGGAGGATGCCGCGTGTCGATCTGCCTTGATCTCCGCTTCGCGCGAAAGCCGGATTTCTTCCCGCTCGAACGATTGCGCCAGCCAGCCGATAGCGGCGTGGAGCAGGCTGCCTGTGATCGTGGTTCCGGGCGGGGCATACTCGAAGACAAATCCGAAACCGTTTTCGAACTCAGCGAGATTGAGGCTGCCATTGGTATCCTTGTTGCGCACATGCGCGTCCTCATGGGCAAGGATCGCGGCAAGCGCTCTTTCATCGGTCACTGCGAGGAGAGGGATGCCAATGGTTAGAAACAGCCGATTGCCGAGAAGGCCGAGAAGCGTGCGCTCTTCGCGCACGCTGGCGTTCAGGTTGCCCTCTAGTATGACAACCGTGCGCGCAGCACGGCGCGGTCCGGCGACGCTCCGCCACAGCGCCCACAGGCCGGGCGCTTCTGCTTCACTGACGCCTTTGATCTTGCTGCGTCGGAAGCCCGCAAACAATGTGCCGAACAGAAATGCCAAGGCCGTGGTGGCGATCGGCATGACGACGAAGCCGCTGGCGATAAACCAGATTGGTTGGTTGTCGAGCAGGGACATCCAGACGCAGAAGACGATGAGAGCGGGAACAACGAAAAACAGGACCGTGAACCTGCCAAACCGCCGACCGGCGCTGATGATCAGTCGCGACATTGGATGTTACAACGGGATGTTGTCGTGCTTCTTCCAAGGGTTCTGCATGTCCTTGTTGCGCAGCATGCGCAGTGCCCGGGCAATGCGGCGGCGGGTCGAATGCGGCATGATCACCTCGTCGACATAGCCGCGTTCGGCGGCGACGAAGGGCGACAGGAAACGGTCCTCGTAAGCCTTTGTGTGAGCTGCGATCTTTTCGGCGTCGCCAATATCCTTGCGGTAGATGATCTCGACCGCGCCTCTCGCCCCCATCACCGCGATCTGCGCCGTCGGCCAGGCATAGTTCATATCGCCGCGCAGGTGCTTTGAGGCCATCACGTCATAGGCGCCGCCATAGGCTTTGCGGGTGATGACCGTGATTTTCGGCACGGTCGCCTCGGCGTAGGCAAACAGGAGTTTCGCGCCATGCTTGATCAGGCCGCCATATTCCTGCGCGGTGCCGGGCAGGAAGCCGGGGACGTCGACGAAGGTGACGATGGGAATGGAAAAACAGTCGCAGAAGCGCACGAAGCGCGCCGCCTTGCGGCTTGCGTCGGAATCGAGCACGCCGGCCAGCACCATCGGCTGGTTGGCGACGAAGCCGACGGTGCGGCCTTCGACGCGGCCGAAACCGGTGACGATGTTCTTGGCAAAGTTCTGCTGGATCTCGAAGAAATCGCCTTCATCGGCAACTTTGAGGATCAGCTCCTTGATGTCGTAAGGCTTGTTGGCGTTGTCTGGGATCAGCCGGTCGAGCGACAGATCATGGTCGGTGACCGACTGGTAGCACTCGATCTCAGGAAGCTCCGACGTATTTGACGCGGGCAAAAGGTCTACCAGCCGGCGCATCTGCAACAGCGCCTCGACGTCATTGTCGTAGGCGCCGTCGGCAATCGACGATTTGGTCGTGTGGACGGACGCGCCGCCAAGGCTCTCGGCCGTCACCGTCTCGTTGGTGACCGTTTTGACCACATCCGGCCCGGTGACGAACATGTAAGAGGTGTCGCGCACCATGAAGATGAAGTCGGTCATCGCAGGCGAATAGACGTCGCCGCCGGCGCACGGGCCCATGATCACGGAAATCTGAGGAATGACGCCGGATGCGAGCACGTTGCGCTGAAAGATCTCGGCATAGCCGCCTAGCGCCGCCACGCCTTCCTGGATGCGGGCGCCGCCGGCGTCGTAGATGCCGATGATCGGCGCGCGGTTGCGCAGCGCCATCTCCTGCACCTTGATGACCTTTTCGGCGTGAGCCTCCGACAGCGAGCCGCCGAAGACGGTAAAATCCTTGGCGAAGAGATAGACCGGACGGCCGTTGACGGTGCCCCAGCCGGTGACGACACCATCGCCGGCGATCTTGGTTTTCTCCATGCCGAAGTCGGTCGAGCGATGCTCGACATACATGTCGAACTCCTCGAACGAGCCTTCGTCGAGAAAGACATCGATGCGCTCGCGCGCCGTCAGCTTGCCCTTCTTGTGCTGGGCGTCGATGCGGGCCTGGCCGCCGCCCATGCGGGCGATCTCGCGGCGGCGCTCAAGTTCCTTCAGCACGTCCTTCATCGCTCGGTCCCCAGAAATGGCAGCTGCCTTTGTGGTAATGATGCCTGCAGGCGTGTGCAAGCGCCGCTTTCGGCCTCGATTATTGCGCTGCAACATGTGGCCCCTTGCATTCCGGAGCGAACTCAGCCATATGCAGCCCATAGGCGCTTGGGCCGGAGATTCCGGCCTTCTCGACAAATGAGACTGGTTGCGTCTGTTTTCCCTCTTTCCGGTATATCGGCCTCTCTTTCCGATACATCACGAAGTGGCGAAAGAGCCCCGTGGCATGACGCCTGCGGGCACGACAGCGCAGCCGAGTGGACGTTACCGTCCGCCCGCCTTGTCGTTTCATATCAAATTTTTCGACGGCAGGTTGCGCCCTGCCGCCATCGATGTTTGCGGCCAAGACCGCGTGAAAGAAGACTATTTTGACCAACGAAAACACCTCAGCCGGTAACGCAATCTCGGCCGGCAACACTACGGAACTCACCGGTTTCGCAGCTCTTGGAATTACCGGCGCGCTGCTCAAGGCGACGCATGGCGCCGGCTTCACCGAGCCGAAGCCGATCCAGACGCAGGCGATCCCGCCGCAGATGGAAGGCCGTGATATCTTCGGCATCGCCCAGACCGGCTCGGGCAAGACCGCTGCCTTCGCGCTGCCGATCCTGTCGAAGATCATCGCGCTCGGCACCAAGCGCCGAGCCAAGACCACTCGTGCGCTGATCCTGGCGCCGACGCGCGAACTCGCCGTCCAGATCGAGGACACCATCAAGATCCTCGCCAAGGGCGCGCATGTCTCGACCGCTCTCGTGCTTGGCGGCGTCTCGCGCTTCAGCCAGGTGAAGAAGGTTGCGCCCGGCGTCGACATCCTGATCGCCACGCCCGGCCGCCTGACCGACCTGGTGCGCGAGGGCGACCTCATTCTCTCCGACACCAAATGGCTGGTGCTGGACGAGGGTGACCGCATGCTCGACATGGGCTTCATCAACGACGTCAAGCGGATCGCCAAGGCGACCGCGCCCGACCGTCAGACGGTGCTGTTCTCGGCCACCATGCCCAACGAAATCGCCGAGCTGGCGAAGGGCCTGCTGAAGAACCCGATCCGCGTCGAAGTCGCGCCGCAGAGCACCGCGGCCGCCGAGATCGTGCAGGGCGTCGTCTTTGCCCGCACCAAGCAGAAGCGCCAGGTGCTGTCGACGATGCTCGCCGACGAGGCAATGAAGTCCGTCATCATCTTCTCGCGCACCAAGCATGGCGCCGACCGGGTGACCAAGGACCTCGAGCGCGACGGCTTCAAGGCCGCCGTCATCCACGGCAACAAGTCGCAGAACGCCCGCCAGAAGGCGCTCAACGATTTCCGCGAGGGTTCGGTGCGCATTCTCGTCGCGACCGACATCGCGGCGCGCGGCATCGACGTTCCCGGCATCAGCCATGTGGTGAATTTCGACCTGCCGGATGAGGCCGAAAGCTATGTCCACCGCATCGGACGTACCGGCCGTAACGGCATGGACGGCATCGCCATCACGCTTTGCGATCCTTCCGAAAACAGCAAGCTGCGTCAGGTCGAGCGCATCATCCGCAGCAAGCTGCCGATCGTTGCCGACCATCTCGGCAGCCCGGATCCGGTGCGCAATCCGGCCGAAAAGAACGAGCGCTTCGAGCCCGCCAATGATCGCAACGACCGCAATGGCCGTCGCGACGGCAGGCGGCCCGGTGGCCAGAACAACGGCTTCGCCAAGAAGCGTTTTGGTGACAAGCCGGCCTTTGCGGGTGCAAGCGAGCGCAAGCCGGAAGGCGCCAAGGCCTTCAAGGGCAACAACAAGCGCCGCTTCGGCGGCAAGCGGCCCGCTGCGCGGGCTGCCTGATCAGACGAACCGGTCAGGCTCGTCGAGCCTGGCTTGATTGCTGACGATTGAATATGAGGACGGCCGGGGCAATGCTTCGGCCGTCCTTTTCGTTTAGGGCTGCCCGGTAATTGCCTTCACCCACACGACGATCCGCTGCGCCAGGAAAGCCGTGGTCGAGGGCGACAGCGCGTCGCCGGCAATGACGTGGTCGTCGGGATCGCCATTGTCGTCGACGGGCACCAGTTCATGCGGTGCGCCCCAGCGGCCGGCGATTTCGCGGGTGCGATCCTGGCGCACCACCTTGTCGGAATCCGAGAAGATGAACAGCGCCGGTATGGTTGCCTTCTCCACAGGCGCTGCGTAGGCAAGGTTGGTCAGCGCCGCCATCGGTAGCACGGCCGCCATTGGATAGGTGTGCGTCCAGAGTTTCTCGTGCAGCGCGTTGCGGGTCGTAAAGCTGCGCTCTTTGCCGCCGACGAACTCGGCGATCTGCCTGCCCCAGGGCATGGTCAGCAGCTCGGCGCCTGAAGCCCTGATGCCGAAATTCGGCGAGATGAATGCGATTGCAGCGACGCCGTCCGATGCGCCAGGCTCAGTCGCCGCCCATGCCGCCAGCGATCCACCGGTCGAGGTGCCGATGACGATCACCTTGTCGCCGATGGCCCGGCCGATGGCGAGCGCCTCCTCGTAGTCGTTGATCCAGGCATTGACGCTGCATTGCGCCATCGAGGCGCCGTCCTGCCCATGACCGGTGAGGCGGGTGTAGAAAAGGTTGGCGTCGAGTTGGTCGGCGACCTCGTCGGCCAGCGGGCGAACCTCGCCCTTCGATGCCGAAAAGCCATGGATATAGACGATCGCCAATGGCGTCCTGGCGTGAACCATCGGATCGGCCCAGATGATTTCTTTCTCGAGCCCGTCGCGGACGTTGGGCACGGCAGCCTCTTCACGCGCGATATATGCTTGCGGATCGTCGCCGATCACCTTGGGGTCGAAGCTGATTGTTGTGTCGACGGGAACGCGCGGACCAAGCAGGAAGGCCAGGACAAGGATGATGACGACGCCCAGCACCGCAAGCACGATCCGCCGCCCCATCTCAGACTCCATGACAATTCTAAAGCTATGGCGGCCGGTGCAGTCAGGCAACAGCCGGGGCTGTGGACAGCTATTCGTTCGGCGGCTTGCGGTCGAAATTCAGCGGCCGCCCTGTCCAGCGGGTCGCCGTGCTGATGAACCACCGGCAGACTGGCCTTGGCAGCAGTGCCAGCAACTTCAGCCCCCAGCTCAGCCGGTGAGGGAAGGTAACCTCGAAGCCGCCATGCTCGATGCCGCGCAGCAGGCGGCGCGAGGCGCGGTTGACCGGCATCAGCCCCGGCATCGGCAGCATGTTCTTTTCCGTCAGCGGGGTGTCGATGAAGCCCGGATTCATCACCTGGATCCGGACATTCATCTTGTCGAAATCGTATTTCAGCGACTCGGCCAGGATGTTGATCGCCGCCTTCGAGCCGCCATAGGCCGCCGTGGTCGGCCAGCCGAAATAGGCGGTAACCGATCCGACAAGCACGATATGGCCGCGCGCACGGATGCGCATGCGCTCCATGAGCGGGACGAGGCCATTGATGATACCGAAATAGTTGACCTCGAAGGTCTGGCGAAAGTCGCGGACCCTGAGGTCTTCGCCGGGCGTGGCGATGTAGTTGCCGGCGTTGAAGACGGCGAGCACGATCGGCCCGAGCTCCTTTTCAATCGCCGCCACCGTGCTTGCCATGCGCGGCTCATCGGTGACGTCGCAAGGGTAGGCGACGACACGTCCCGGCATCTGCGCCGTCTCGACGATGAGCGCGTCGAGTGGGTCGCCGTCGAGTGCGGTGACCGCGACGACAAAGCCCTTTGCCGCGAGGTCCTTTGCCAGCGCACGGCCGATGCCGCTGCTGCCGCCGGTTATCCAGGCGACGCCGTGCTTCGGGTTGGCCCGGTAAAGTGTCATTCTGCGCCCTGCCGATCTGTCATTAGTGCTCTAGCGGTGAAAAAATCGAATGAAAAGAGCGCTTTTCCGTACTGGTTGAAATGATCGTCATCGCGCGATGTCCGGCCGCGGGAGATTGCAGTGCCCGAAATGCGACTGGACCAGGCGAATTCTTGCCTTGAAACGCACGCTTCGGGTTTCTAGGGTCTCGCCGCAGCTACATAAGGAATCCCGGATGCCCCGTTCTGTGATCGAAGCGATCGGCAACACGCCCCTGATCCGCCTCAACAAGGCCTCGGAGCAGACCGGCTGCGAGATCCTGGGCAAGGCCGAGTTCATGAACCCCGGCCAGTCGGTCAAGGATCGCGCCGGCCTGTTCATCATCCGCGACGCCGAACAGCGCGGGCTGTTGAAGCCGGGCGGCGTCATCGTCGAGGGCACGGCAGGCAATACCGGCATCGGCCTGACGCTGGTCGCCAAGGCGCTGGGCTATCGCACAGTGATCGTCATTCCCGACACCCAGAGCCAGGAAAAGAAGGACACGATCAAGCTGCTTGGCGCCGAGCTGATCGAAGTGCCGGCGGTGCCTTACAAGAACCCCAACAATTACGTGAAACTGTCGGGGCGGTTGGCCGAGCAGATGGCGAGGTCGGAGCCGAACGGCGCGATCTGGGCCAACCAGTTCGACAACGTTGCCAATCGCGACGGCCATATCCGCACCACGGCGGAAGAAATCTGGACGCAGACCGGCGGCAAGGTCGACGGTTTCGTCTCGGCGGTGGGTTCGGGCGGAACGCTGGCCGGCGTCGCCTTCGGGCTGAAGGCCAGGAGCAGCAACGTCAAGATCGCACTCGCCGATCCGCTGGGTGCGGCGCTCTATTCCTTCTACACCAGTGGCGAATTGAAGTCCGACGGCAGCTCGATCACCGAAGGGATAGGGCAGGGGCGCATCACGGCAAATCTCGATGGGTTCACGCCGGACTTCTCGTTCCAGGTGCCGGACGAGGAAGCGCTGCCGATCGTCTTCGACCTGATCCAGGAAGAAGGCCTGTGCGTCGGCGGTTCGACCGGCATCAACATTGCCGGCGCGATACGGCTGGCGCGCGAGCTTGGCCCCGGCCACACCATCGTGACCATCCTTGCCGACTATGGCACGCGCTACCAGTCGAAGCTGTTCAACCCGGAATTCCTGCGGGATAAGAACCTGCCGGTGCCGGGCTGGATGGATGAGCGCAGCACAATTTCGGTGCCGTATGAGAAGGTCGCCTGATGGCGCACAGAACAGAAGCGCTGTTTCGCGACGACGCCTATCTCAGAGCGGCTGACGCCACTGTTGTCGCCATCAACGAGCGCGGCGGCATCATTCTCGACCGGACCATCTTCTATGCCACATCGGGCGGCCAGCCTGGCGATACCGGAACATTAGAGCGCGCCGACGGCAGCCGCATCGCCATTGCCGCCACCATCACCGGCGAGACCAAGGACGAGATTATCCATGTGCCGGCGCCGGAGCAGCCGGCACCCGAGGTCGGCGAGCAGGTGAAACTCGCCATCGACTGGGAGCGGCGGCATCTCCTGATGCGCATGCACGCAGCTTGCCATTTGCTCACCGTAGTCTGTCCGTTTCCGATTACCGGTGCTGCGGTTTCCGAAGATGACAGCCGCGTCGACTTCGACGCTCCCGATGCCGGCTTCACCAGGGAAGACGTCACCGCCGGGCTGATGGAGCTGGTGCGAGCCGATCATCCGATCTTCGTCAGGCTGATCACCGACGAGGAACTGGCAGCCAATCCTGGCCTGGTGAAATCCAAGAATGTCCGGCCGCCCGCCGGCACCGGCAAGATCCGCCTGGTCTGCATCGGCGACAACGCTTCGATCGACAGCCAGCCCTGCGGCGGCACCCATGTCAAAAGCACCGGCGAAGTCGGTGAAATCCATATCGGCAAGATCGAGAAGAAGGGCCGCGAAAACCGGCGTTTTCGCATTCGCTTCGGACCGCTGCCGGTGGCTTGAACGAACCATGATCCCGAAAAGTGGAAGCCGGTTTTCGGGGAAGATCATGGTCAACAGGAAGCAATGCTTCGCCAAGGCGGAGCAGGAGAAGAACAATGGCCGATGACAGCCCTTTCACCGTCGATGCGGACTGGTTGCAGAGCCGTCTTGGCGAGCCCGGCCTGACGATCGTCGATGCATCCTGGTATCTGCCGGCGCAGAAGCGCGATGCGCGCGCCGAGTATGAGGCTGCGCATATTCCGGGCGCGCGATTCTTCGATCATGATGCGGCCTCCGATCCTGATGCCAAGCTGCCGCACACGCTGCCCTCGCCACAGCATTTCGCGCAATATGTAGGCGCCATGGGAATTTCGGCCGACGACACCATTGTCGTCTATGACGGTCCGGGTTTCTTCTCGGCGCCGCGCGCCTGGTGGATGTTCCGCGTCATGGGCGTGTTCCAGGTCTATGTGCTCGACGGCGGCTTCGACCGCTGGAAGGCGGCGGGCCGGCCGGTGACGGCGGAGCCGACCAAGATCGCGCCGAATGTGTTTCATGCCGATTTCGATGCCGCTCGCGTCGCCAGCCTTGCCGACATGCGCCGCATCGTCGAGACTGGCGAGAGCCAGATTGCGGACGCCCGAGGCGCGGGCCGCTTCACCGGCGCCGAGCCAGAGCCCCGCGCGGGTGTTCGCTCCGGCCACATGCCCGGCGCGCACAATTTGCCTTATTCGGCGCTGTCAGAGGATGGCGCGCTGTTGTCGAAGGACCAGTTGCGCAAGGCCGTTGAGGATGCCGGTATCGATCTGTCGAAACCGGTCGTCACCTCTTGCGGTTCCGGCATCACGGCGGCTGTCGTCACTCTGGCGCTGGAGACGCTCGGCCACACCGACAACCGGCTCTACGACGGCTCATGGACGGAATGGGGCGGGCTGGCAGACACGCCCGTGGTGACGGGCAAGGAATGATGGCGATGGAAAATGGCGCGCTGGACGACATCGAGGTTACGGTCACGTTTCTGGAAATGCATGTGCCGCCGGCCTATTCGCCGCCGTTGCCCTACAACAGGCAAATCGCGCTGCTCAGGACCAAGGACATTCCGCTGCATTTCTACCGCTATCTGATGGATCGGGTCGGACGCAAATGGCACTGGGTCAATGTGCTGAGGCTGGACGATGACGAGCTTGCCGCCGGCGTCCACCGCGAGGACCGCGACATCAGGGTGCTTTATCTCGACGGCGCGCCGGCCGGGTTCTTCGACCTCAAGCCGCATTTTCCAGAGGAAGTCGAACTCGCTTATTTCGGCATGATGGAACATGCGACCGGGCAAGGCATCGGCCGTTGGTTCCTCGGTGCGGCGATTGCCGCAGCATGGTCGTATGGGCCGAAACGGGTAACGGTGCAGACCTGCACGCTCGACCATCCGGCTGCCTTGCCGCTCTACCAGAAGCTCGGTTTTGCGCCGGTGGCGCAAAAGAAGGAGACCGTGCACCCGCTGTCGTTCGCCGAGCGCTCGGCCAGCGTCATGCGGCCGTGACTTTCTCCGACTGAAGGCCGAACCGACCGTTCATGGCGAGGAATTCCTGCTCGTGCGGACCCAGGACGAGAACTGGCGCAGGCGCCGGGTGACGCTGCGCCGCTTCGACGATTTCATCCGCTGAGCCGGCGCGGGACCTGCCCAATGCCGAAGCAGTCCGGCCTGAGACTGGCCGGGCTGCTGACAGTTGACAGGAATCGGGTGGGAAGTACCTCGGCGGGGGCATAATTTCCGGTCAACCACACCGGAGATTTAGCCATGACCGTCCAGTTCAAAGCCTTGCCGACAGAAGATGTGAGAGCGCTGCAGCGCGGCGGGCCGGACGCCTACGGGCAAACGCCGGAGCGGAAGGTTTCAGATGGCGACGGGGTGCCGTGCCGGCATTGCCTAAGAAACGTCGCCGAAGGCGATGGCTATCTGATCATGGCCTATCGGCCGTTTCCGGCGTTGCAGCCTTACGCCGAGACAGGACCGATCTTCCTGCATGCGCAGGAATGCGAACGCGCAGCCGAAACGGAAGCGCTTCCAGAGATGCTTGAGAGCAGCGACTATATCGTGCGTGGCTATGGTGCCGATGACCGTATCGTCTATGGCAGCGGCGGCGTCATCCCGACGGGCGCCATTGCGGCGCGGGCAGAGACGCTGTTTGAGCGCGATGACATCGCCTATGTCCACGTCCGCTCGGTGCGCAACAATTGTTATCAGTGCCGCATGGAGCGTGTCTGACAAAAAGATGCCCGCCGGTGGTCTGGCGGGCAGTTGGGAACCGTGTGACGGCACGAGCCGTCAAGTTGGCATCCCTGTCTGCGCATGTTTTTCGATTGCCTGATGTGAAGCACTTCACATAGCGTCCGCGATCGTCGCCGGCGTGGCGGCGCGCCGATTGCCGGTGCGCTGTCGCACTCCCTTCGCATTCGTCCGTTAAAGCATGAGTGTCGATGGATTTGCCGACCGCGGATGAACCGGCGGGGATCTCGACAACCGAGGAAGCGGGGCTTTGGCTCCGCTTTTTTGTTGTCCGTCAGCCTGTTCAATGCCGATGTTAAGATTTTGCGCAAAGAAAAAGCCCGCCGGAATTGACCGACGGGCTTTGACGTTGCCGGAGCGGCTTTTAGTTGAATTTATACTTCGCGCCAAGGCGAACGGTCTGGAAAGAAGGCTCGTCGGTGAGGAAGCCGCCCGAACCGAAATCCTCTTTCTCATACTGCGAATAGCGGTATTCGAGGCCCAGCGTCATGTTGCTGGAGACGGCCGTTTCCAGGCCGCCACCGATCGAGAAGCCGCTCGAACCCCAGTCGGTAATGTCGCCGCCAGGCGAAGCATGCAGGTCGAAATGCTGCCAGCTATAGCCGCCGATGACATAGGCCAGAGTCGACTCGTTGACCTTGGCGCCGATGCGGGCCAGGGCATCGAAGCCATAGTCGGCATCGCCCTTAATGGAGCCGCCGAAGAGATCCAGCTTCGAGCGAATGCCGGAATAGCGGGCATCAAGCAGCACGCCGGCGACCCATCCGCCGAAATCATGGTCGTAACCGATGCTCGCCTCGCCGAACACGCCTTCGCCACCGATGCCATCCAACTCGAGGGCACCGCCCAGCGTCAGGTCATGTACCACCGTGCCGGCGCCAAGCGCGCCGCCGACATAGAAGCCGGTCCAGTTGTAGGTCGGAGCAGCAAACGAGGCCCCGCCGCCATTCTGGGCGCCGAAGCGGTAGTTGGCCGCGATGTGGAAGGTGTGGCTGGATGGCTCGACATCCAGAGAGGTTCCCGGGCCGCCAATAATGCCGAGGTCAGCCACCGAGTCGTCGCCATAGTTGGCGTAGCGGTACTCGGTCTTAATCGTCCAGTTGCCGCGCAGCACGGTTTCCATGCCAACGCCGACGACATAGCCGCCACGGTTCTCCGTGAAATCGAGACCGTCGGCAAAGCCCGAACCCTCGAGCTTGAAATGGTTCCAGGTGTAGCCGCCGAGCACATAGCCGAGTGTATCGGGGTTCAAGAGATAGCCGGCGCGCAAGCCGACGTCGAAGCCATAAGCGTTCGTCAGGTCGATATCAGCGCCCGGAAGGCTGATCGACGGACCGATATTCCCGATGTTGGCGTCGATGAAGCCGCCAAGCAGGAAGCGCTCGGAGACCATATAGTCGTAGCCGGCGGTGATTTCGCCAAACACGCCGTTGCCGCCGATCCCGTTGAAGTCGATCACCGGGTCGACGCTGATGCGATGCACGGTGGCGCCGAAGCCGCCGCCGATGCCGACATAGGCGCCGCTCCAGTTGAAACCGGCAGGTTCTTCCACCGGCTGCACAACATCGGCGGCATGCGCTACCGATATCAAAGCCATTGCCGAAACGGCCCCGAGAAGAACGGATTTAGCAGAGATGAACATTTTAGCCCCTTAGCATAAGAACAAACCCGTCCGTGTTCTAACAGGACGCTCGCCAATATTGGAATGACAAAAATGCCACATCGGCAGGCAAAAGCACCGCCAAGCCGGGCCGTTTCGCCGTGATGTTGCCTTAGAGCCCGCAATTTGTGAGCACGCGGCCAATAAAAAACCCGCCGGCGCAACCGGCGGGTGAGGGAGGCAGAACTGCTTGAGTCGATTAAGGCGTCTGGTCAGGCAGCCAGAACCACTTTCGGTTCGACCAGCTCATAGCCGAGTGCTTCGGCGACGGCGCGATTGGTGATCTTGCCCCTGTGGACATTGAGGCCGTTGCGCAAATGGTGGTCGTCGACCAGTGCCTTCAGGCCCTTGTCGGCCAGCTGCAGGCCATAATGCAGCGTCGCGTTGTTGAGCGCGTGCGCCGAGGTCACCGGCACGGCGCCCGGCATGTTGGCGACGCAGTAATGGATCACGCCGTCGACCTCATAGGTCGGCTCGGCATGGGTGGTGGCGTGCGAAGTCTCGAAGCAGCCGCCCTGGTCGATAGCGACGTCGACCAGCACCGAGCCCTTCTTCATGCCCGACAGCATTTCGCGAGTGACCAGCTTGGGTGCAGCAGCACCCGGGATGAGCACGGCGCCGACGACGATGTCGGCCGAGAAGCATTCTTCCTCAAGCGCCTCGACTGTGGAGTAGCGGGTGTGGACGCGGCCGGTAAAGAGGTCGTCCAGCTGGCGCAGGCGCGGGATCGAGCGGTCGATGATGGTGACGTCGGCGCCGAGGCCGACCGCCATGCGGGCGGCATGCAGGCCGACGACGCCGCCGCCGAGCACCGTGACCTTGCCGGGCAGTACGCCGGGCACGCCGCCGAGCAGCA
This sequence comes from Mesorhizobium sp. M0037, assembly GCF_040323635.1. Classification (NCBI taxonomy): domain Bacteria; kingdom Pseudomonadati; phylum Pseudomonadota; class Alphaproteobacteria; order Hyphomicrobiales; family Phyllobacteriaceae; genus Mesorhizobium; species Mesorhizobium sp. M0037. The sequence goes on from NZ_JAMYVB010000010.1 coordinate 65,133, forward strand.
CGCCGCGGCCACCATTGGCCTTCTGCAGCCCGGTCGCGCCGGCCTGGATCGACAGGCGGCCGGCAACTTCCGACATCGGCGCCAAGAGCGGCAGGCCGCCGCGGTCGTCGGTTACGGTCTCATAGGCGATTGCGGTGACGCCGGACGCGAGCAGGCCCCTGGTCTGCTCCGGATCCGGGGCCAGGTGCAGATAGGTGTAGAGGATCTGGCCCTCGCGCAGCTGCGCCCATTCGTTGGGCTGCGGCTCCTTGACCTTGACGATCATGTCGGACTTGGCGAACACGTCGGCGGCGGTCCTGGCGATGGTGGCGCCGGCGGCGCGGTAGGCATTGTCATCGGCGCCGATGCCGGCGCCGGCGCCGCTTTCGACCAGCACTTCATGGCCATGCGCGACATATTCGCGGACGGAGCCCGGCGTCAGGCCGACTCGGTATTCGTGGTTCTTGATTTCCTTGGGGCAGCCGACGCGCATAGTCTTCTCCTGATCCGGCCCTTCGGGCTCGTTCCCTGTATCAACCGAGTGAACCACGAATCGTTGCGCAGGTGTTTGCGAATGCGCTTGCGCGAGGTGACGTGTTTCGATAATCGTTGCGCGAAATTGCATAATTTTCGCAGGAATCACTCTAAATGCCGCTCGACAGGATCGATATCGCCATTCTCGAGGCACTGCAGAAGGATGGGCGCATACCCAATGCGGCGCTCGCTGAAAGGGTCGGCCTGTCGCAATCGGCCTGTTCGCGCCGGCTCGACAATCTGGAGAAATCCGGCACCATCCGCGGCTATCACGCCCGGCTTTCGAATGCAGCGCTCGGCCACCAGATGACGGCGATCGTGCACATATCGCTGTCGGGGCAGTTCGAAAAGACGCTGTCGGATTTCGAGGCGGCGATCAAGCGCTGCCCGAATGTGCTGTCGTGCCACCTGATGTCGGGCGAATACGACTATATCCTGCGCATCGCCGCCAAGGATCTGGTCGACTATGAGCGCATCCACAAGGAGTGGTTGTCGGCGATGCCGCACGTGACCAAGATCAATTCGTCGTTTGCCCTGCGCGAGATCGTCGATCGCACGGCGATGGGCATGAAGCCGGAACTGGCCTAGCCCTGAGCAGTCTCGGTCACCAGCCTATCCATTGGGATGTCGTGCGGCTGCGGGTAGATGGTGGCTATGCGCTGCAGTTCGTAGCCGACGCCGATGACCAATGGCTTGAACGGCATGGCAGCCAGCGTGCGGTCGAAGAAGCCACCGCCATAGCCCAGGCGGTAGTTTCGCGGGTCGATGCCGACGATCGGCGAGATGACGACGTCGGGCAGCACCGGGTCGCCTTCGGCGGGGATAGGGATGTTCCAGACGCCTTTTTCCAGCCGGTCGCCAGGCACATAAGCGCGGAAGATCAGCGGCTGGCCCTTCTCGATGACGACTGGCAGTGCCGTGCGGCCGCCGCGCTGGTTGATCGACGCCATCCACGACCGCAGGTCCGGCTCGCCGCGAAACGGCCAGTACAGGCTGACCATGCGGCCGGCAATGTCGCCGATTGCCGCGTCGAGGCCTTCGGTGATAGCCCGCGACATCGCCACCCGCGCATCGGCCGAAACCGCCAACCGTGCCGCGATCAGACGCTCGCGCTCGGCCTTGCGCCAACGGCGCACATCGGTCCAGTCGGTCAATGGCGCGCGAAATTCCGGATCGAGTTCGTGCATGAAGCAAGGCGGCGAAGAATATTGCGCCCGCCCTTTGCGATCTTTGTCATCGTCGTTGGCCATGCTTCACTCCCGTGGTTCCAGCCCCTGCAAGGCTATACCCGTCCAGGCTTGCCGACATAGGCATTCGCGACATCCGGCGACGAGTCCTGGGCAGCCTTACGCGCGGCAGTCTAGCGCGCCGCGACATTGTTGCGGTGCACAAAAATCACTAGATAAAGAGAGACAAACAGGGGTGAATGCGATGAGTGAAACCAGCCATCATGTCGTTGTCGTCGGCGCAGGGTTCGGCGGTCTCGAACTCACCCGGGCGCTGGCCGGCGCACCCGTGCGCATCACCATGGTCGACAAGCGCAACCATCACCTTTTCCAGCCGCTGCTTTACCAGGTGGCGACCACCTCGCTGGCGACCTCGGAAGTTGCCTGGCCGATCCGTCATCTGCTGCGCAAGCGCGAGGACGTGACGACCCTGCTCGGCAACGTCACCGGCGTCGACCGTCCAGGCAAACGCGTGCTGCTTGAGGACGGCAGTTCTGTTCCCTACGACACGCTGGTGCTCGCCACCGGCGCGCGTCATGCTTATTTCGGCCACGACGAATGGGAGCCTTTCGCGCCCGGGCTGAAGACGCTCGAAGACGCAACCACCATTCGGCGGCGCATCCTGCTCGCCTTCGAGCAGGCCGAGCGCGAGACCGATCCGGCCAAGCGCCAGGCACTGCTGACACTGGTCATCGTCGGCGGCGGCCCGACCGGCGTGGAGCTTGCCGGCACCATTGTCGAACTCGCGCATGAAACGCTGCGCGGCGAATTCCGCAACATCGACACGCGTGAGGCGCGTGTGGTGCTGGTCGAGGCCGGAGACAGGATCCTCGCCAATTTCGCGCCAAAGCTGTCCGACTATGCGCGCAAGGCGCTGGAGCGGCGGGGCGTCACGGTCGAGCTTGGCCGCGCCGTCACGCGCCTCGATGCCGAAGGCGTCGTCTTTGGCGATACGCATCTGCCGGCGCGAACCATCCTGTGGGCCGCCGGCGTGGCGGCTTCCCCCGCGGGAGAGTGGCTGGGCGCGCCGGTGGACCGGGCGGGCAGGGTAATGGTCGAGCCCGATCTGACCGTGCCGAACAGTCCTGAAATCTTCGTCATCGGCGACACCGCGCATGTCTTGCGGCCGGACGGCAAACCGGTGCCCGGCGTGGCGCCCTCGGCCAAGCAGGAGGGCAAGCATGTCGCCGCGACGATCAGGGCGCGGCTGGCCGGCGATGGCGCGCCGCGGCCTTTCCGCTACAAACATGCCGGCGACCTGGCGACGATCGGCAAGTGGGCAGCCGCGATCGATTTCGGCTCGATCAAGCTCACGGGATGGCTTGCCTGGTGGCTGTGGGGCGTGGCGCATATCTACTTCCTGATCGGTTTCCGCAACCGGCTCTCGGTGTCGCTTAGCTGGCTATGGATCTATTTCACCGGCCAGCGCAGCGCGCGGCTGATCACCCAGGGCGACGATGACAAGGGCTGAGGTTCTCAACCGCGGCCAAGGATATTCATCCAGCCGTCACCTTTTGCTGATCGACTGACTTCCCGATGGACATGGCCGGTTTTCGGCGCGAAGCTTCCGCCCGGGGCTGGGATCTTGTCACGTCGCTGGGAAGGAAAACCAATGCCGCATCTCAATTACCCCGTCTCCCGCCGTAGTTTTCTTGCCGGTACGGCCGCCAGCGGGGCGCTGATCATGCTCCATCCGTTTTCCGCCCGCGCGCAGGCCAATCAGGCGCATCTGAGGATTATGGAGACCACCGACATCCATGTGAATGTGCTGCCTTACGACTACTACGCAGACAAAGCCAACGACACGATGGGCCTGTCGCGGACGGCCTCACTGATCGCGGCGGTGCGCAAGGAAGCCACCAATGCGATGCTGATCGACAATGGCGATCTTTTGCAGGGCAATCCGATGGGCGATTACATCGCCTATGAGAAGGGCCTCAAGGAAGGCGATCTGCATCCGATCATGAAGGGCATGAACCTGCTGGGCTATGAATGCTCGACGCTCGGCAATCACGAGTTCAACTACGGCCTGTCGTTCCTCGACAAGGTGCTGGCCGGGGCCAATTTCCCGTTCGTCTGCGCCAATCTGATCCGCGGCACCGAGCTTGCCGCCAACCCGCGCGACGACAAGCTCTACCTCAAGCCCTATGTCATCCTCGACAAGAAGATCAAGGACGGGTCGGGCGCCGAGCAGCCGATCAAGATCGGCATCATCGGCTTCGTGCCGCCGCAGATCATGGTCTGGGACCTGAAGAACCTGGAAGGCAATGTCAGGACGCGCGATATCGTCGAGGCGGCCAGGGCCTGGGTTCCGCAGATCAAGGAGGAGGGCGCCGACATCGTCATCGCGCTCTCGCATTCCGGCATCGATATCAAGCAGGGCGACGGCATGGAGAACGCCTCCTTCTTCGTCGCCGGCGTCGAAGGCATCGATGCGGTGTTCACCGGCCATCAGCATTTGGTCTTCCCCGGCAAGAAGGATTTTCAGGCGCTCGAAGGCGTCGACACCGAGAAAGGCACGCTGCAGGGCAAGCCCGCCGTGATGGGCGGTTTCTGGGGCTCGCATATGGGACTGATCGATCTGCTTCTGGAACGGGACGGATCGAAATGGCGCGTAGCCTCGGCCACATCGGAGGCAAGGCCGATCTACCAGCGCGTCGACAAGGCAAACAAGCCGACGGTGGCGGACGACCAGCGCGTCGTCGATGCGCTGAAGGCGGACCATGAGGCGACACTTGCCTATGTCCGCCGACCGGTCGGCAAGACCTCGGCGCCGCTCTATTCCTATTTCGCGCTGGTCGCCGACGATCCGTCGGTGCAGATCGTCAACCAGGCGCAGAGCTGGTACCTCAAGGACATATTGAAGAGCACGCAGTGGAAGGATGTGCCGCTGCTGTCGGCGGCAGCACCCTTCAAGGCCGGCGGGCGCAACGGCGCCGACTACTATACCGACGTGCCGGTGGGCGACCTCGCCATCAAGAACGTCGCCGACCTCTATCTCTATCCGAACACGGTGCGCGCCGTCGAAATCACCGGCGCGCAAGTGAAGGAATGGCTGGAAATGTCGGCCGGCATTTTCAGGAAGATCGAGCCGGGCAAGGCCGACCAGGCGCTCATCGACACCGAATTCCCGTCCTACAATTTCGATGTGATCGATGGCGTCAGCTACGGAATAGACCTGTCGCAGCTGCCGAAATACGATGCCAAGGGTGGCGTCGCCAATGCCGGCTCGAACCGCATCGTCGGCCTCAGCTTCGACGGCAAGCCTATTGATCCGGCAGCGAAATTCGTCGTCGCCACCAACAATTACCGCGCCGGCGGTGGCGGCAATTTCCCCGACATCAATGCCTCGAAGATCATCTACGAGGCGCCGGACACCAACCGCGACGTGATCGTGCGCTACGTCGTCAGCGAAGGCACGATCAATCCCTCGGCCGACGACAATTGGTCGTTCACGCCGCTGCCCGGCACCAGCGTCGTGTTCGAGACCGGCCCCAAAGCGAAGGATTTTATATCGGGAGTGAAATCGCTCAAGATCGAGCCGGCCGGCGAGGGCGAATCCGGGTTTGCGAAGTATCGCATCCTGCTTTGAGGCAACGTGCAGCTAACAGGGAAAACGAGCGGGCATACGCCCGCTCAATCACGCTTCGGATCAGGCCTTGTAGACCACCTGGCGCACGTCGATGTAGCTGGCCCTGAAGCCGGCTTCGCAATAGTGGAGATAGAATTCCCAAAGCTTCTTGAAGCGGTCGTCGAAGCCGAGCGGGACGATCTTTTCCCACGACGCCCAGAAGCGGTTGCGCCATTCGGCAAGCGTGCGGGCATAGTCGTCCGGAAAGACGCGCTCGCGCAGATGGGCAAGGCCATGGTCGCTGCCCAGCGTCTTCAGGATCGACGGCGTCGGCAGCATGCCGCCTGGGAAGACATAGCGCTGGATGAAATCCGGCCGCGCCCGATAGGTGTCGTAAGCGGCCTCGTTGATGGTGATGATCTGCAGGCCGGCGGTGCCGCCGGGCCTCAGGCATGCCTTCATCTTGCCGAAAAATACCGGCCAATATTTTTCGCCGACCGCCTCGAACATCTCGATCGAGGCGATGCGGTCGTAAGTGCCCGTTTCGTCTCGGTAATCCTGCAGCTTGATGTCGACCTTGTCAGACAGTCCCGCCTTCTGGATGCGCGCCTTGGCGAAATCGTGCTGTTCGCGGCTGATGGTCAGGCCGGTGACGCGGCAGCCGATCTCGCGCGCGGCAAATTCGGCAAAACCACCCCAGCCGCAGCCGATCTCGAGCACATGGTCCTTCTTGCCGATACCCGTATCCTTGGCCAGCGCGCGGTATTTGGCGGCCTGAGCGCTTTCCAGGTCGTTGGCGCCGGTCGCATAGAGCGCCGACGAATAGGTCATGCTGGGATCGAGCCATTGCTTGTAGAAGGCGTTGCCGAGATCGTAATGCGCCGAGATGTTGCGCTTCGAGCCTGTGCGGGTGTTTTCGTTGAACCAGTGGCGGATGCGCTGGACCGTGTTGATGAGCCAGCTGGCGCCGCCGGCAATGCGTTCGCCAACGGCCGAGTTGACGACGAACAGTTCCAGGAAGCTGGTTACATCAGGGCTTTCCCAGTCGCCGTCCATGTAGGATTCGGCAACGCCGATGGTGCCGCCGGAAAAGGCACGGCCGGGCAGGCGCCAGTTCTTCAACACCAGCTCGGCATCCGGCCCGGGTCCGTTGCCGCCGACAAGCACCGCCCGGCCATCCGGCATCCTCACCTTCAGCGAACCGCGCGGCAATTTCATCGCCGCCGACAGCACCATGCGCGCCTTGGCCGGCAGGCCCTTGACGATCTCGGCGAAATTGAGTTCGTCCAGCCTGATGGCGTCGCCGATGCCTTTGTATTCCCTGACAGCCATCTCACACCCCCCTGGACTTCCGCGGGGGCGGCGCAAGATCTGCCGGCCTCCACATCCTCCACTTTCATTCGCCAGGCGCGAACGCCGTAGCCTGCTTAAATTTTCGCCACAATCTTCCATGGCATTGGCCGAAACTTCAAGAGGCAAGCTTCGTGCGGCGCTGGCCCAGCTTGCCGGCCTGAGGCCAGAATCCGCGGGAGAGCGCGGCCCTCGGCGAAATCGCTATGGTTACGAACAGCCACATACGTTAGTTTCAGCCATGCGTTATGTCATCGTCATCGTCGCCATCGCCTTTTTCCTGATCTGGGACGGCCTCTACAATCAGGGCCGCTATCTCGACACGACGGTCAGGGAGATGTCGCGCGTCGTGCGCTACGTCACCGGCGGGGCCTAGCTTTTGCGCCTCTGCAAAGTCGCCTGCCGGCGTTGCCGGGCGCGACATCGTGGCGGTTGACGCGACGGTCCCGCTCACACAAAACATGCCGCAAATCGAACGTGGAGGCAGGCGTGATCCGGCATATCGTTTTCTTCAGCGCGCGGCGCAAGGACGATGTCGAGGCCGTGCGTACGGGCTTGCTCACACTGGGCAAGATCCCGCATTCAAGCCTCTTCGAGGTGACGCTCAACACCAAGGTCGATCCGCTGTCGGATGCGATCGACGTGGTCGTCTATGCCGAGTTTGAGGATGATGCCGCGCTTGCCGCATACAAGGCGCACCCGCTCTATGCCGAGACGACCAGCCGGGTCAAACCCTTGCGCGAATTGCGCTATTCGGCCGATATCGTGGCGACGGCCTGATCGGGCCGGCAAGAGGCCTTGAACCAATTTCGGGAATGATGCACACCGCGCCGGCATGACCAGCACGACCCATCCGCTTGACCATCTGGTGCTGCCGACGGCGAGCCTCGCCGTGGCGTGGGCGCGGCTGACATCGCTTGGCTTCATCGTCGCGCCAACCGGCGTTCATCCCTTTGGCACCGAAAATTGCTGCGTCTTCCTTGCCGACGGCACCTATCTCGAACCGCTAGCGGTTGGGAATGAACAGGTGGCAGCGAGTGCGATCGCCGGCGGCAATGTCTTTGTCGCGCGCGACCGCCTCTATCGCGCCAGGCTGGGCGATGAGGGCTTTTCCGCCGTGGTGCTGGCCACCGATGATGCCGATGCGGATCATGCGCGCTATGTCTCGGTCGGTCTGTCGGCGGGGGACGTGCTGAGCTTTTCCCGCGCCTTCACCGACACGGCCGGAAAGAGCGACATGGCCTCGTTCAAACTGGCTTTCGCCGCCGGCGCCGAGACGACGGACGCCTTTCTGTTCGCTTGCGAGCGGATCAACGCCCCTCAAATCGACCGTACGGCACTGCAGGCCCATGCCAACGGCGTGACCGGCATTGCCGAAGTCGTTGCGGTCAGCGATGTGCCTTCCACACAGATCAGCCTGATCTCGACAGTGGTTGGCTCGGAGCAGCAGAGCAGCGCGGTCTTCGACCTGCCGAATGCGCGTCTGACCGTTCTGGATCCTGCGGCTTTCACCGCGCGCTTCGACATTCCGGCCGGTGCGCCGACAAGAGTTCGCTTCGCCGCGATTGTCTTTTCAGTCCGCAGTGTCGGCGCTGTCGCGAGGCTGCTTGCAGACAACGCCGTCGGGCACGATATAGCGGGCAACGAAATCGTCGTGCAGCCGGCATCCGGACAGGGCGCGGCTTTCATCTTCCGGGAGACCCCATGAGCAAGCCGCAAGGGCTCAATTCGCTGGCGCCGAATTCGTCGGTAACCGTCGGCAACGTCGTCTTCGACAACAGCGGGCCCTTGGCGTTGATCGCCGGCCCGTGCCAGTTCGAATCGCGCCAGCACGCTTTCGACATGGCCGGCGCGCTGAAGGAACTGACCGGCAAGCTCGGCATCGGCCTCGTCTACAAGACCAGCTACGACAAGGCCAACCGCACCTCGCTGTCGGCAACGCGCGGCGCCGGCATGGACGCGGCGCTTCCGGTGTTCGACGAGTTGCGCAAGGAATTTTCGGTTCCCATTCTGACCGATGTCCACACCGAGGAGCAGTGCGCGATCGTCGCACACCATGTCGATGTGCTGCAGATTCCGGCGTTCCTGTCGCGCCAGACCGACATGCTGGTCGCCGCCGCCAAGACCGGCAAGGTGATCAACGTCAAGAAGGGGCAGTTCCTGGCGCCCTGGGACATGAAGAACGTGGTGGCCAAGATCACCGGCTCCGGCAACCCCAATGTGCTGACCACCGAGCGCGGCGCTTCCTTCGGCTACAACACGCTGGTGTCGGACATGCGGGCTTTGCCCGTGATGGCCGAGATCGGCGCGCCGGTGATTTTCGACGCCACCCATTCGGTGCAGCAGCCGGGCGGGCAGGGCGGTTCCTCCGGTGGCGAGCGCCGCTTTGTCGAGACGCTGGCGCGGGCTGCCGTTGCCGTCGGCGTCGCCGGCGTGTTCATAGAGACCCACCAGGATCCCGACAATTCGACCTCCTCCGACGGGCCCAACATGCTGCCGCTGAAGGACATGCCGGCGCTGCTCGAAAGACTGATGGCATTCGACCGCATCGCCAAGAATGCTGCTGACCTGAACCGAGGCTGATGGTTTCGGCTATGGCGCGCGCGCTGCCCTGCTTGTGGAAGGCATAAGCCGGCTGTAGGCTCGCTGCTGCAAATGAGCGTCTTGGCAGGAGGAAGCCATGTCCGTCGCCCGCGTCACCGAAATCACGTCGTCGTCGAAAAAGAGCTTTCAGGACGCCATCGAGAAGGGGATTGAGCGCGCCTCAAAGACCCTGAAGAACGTCGAAGGCGCCTGGATCCAGGACCAGAAGATCGTCGTCGAGGACGGCAGGATCGCGGCCTATCGCGTCAACATGAAGGTGACGTTCATCCTCGCGGAGTAACCGCCCGCCGCTCGAAAGAACGGGAACTTTCGCCCGCGCCCCTCATTGTCAAAGTATCGATCAACGACATGAGGAGCAGCAGCCATGACCACCCAGACAGGCCACACCGAAGCCATCGCCGCTTCGCGCGTCATCGGCACGTCGGTCTACAACACCGAAGGCACGAGCATCGGCAGCATCGAGGACATCATGCTCGACAAGACGTCGAACGGCATCATGTTCGCGGTGATCGGGTTCGGTGGATTTCTCGGCATTGGCGAGAAGTATCACGCCATTCCGTGGGCGAGCCTCGACTATGACGAGGACAAGGGCGGCTATGTCGTGCCGTTCTCGAAGGAGCAGCTGAAGGCAGCACCCGCCTATTCGATCAATGAACTGGCCGGCGCCGATGGCGAGGCCGCGCGTGATGCTTCCTATGATTACTACAAGGTCACGCCGTATTGGCATTGATCAGCTGCGCTGACGCCTGACGTGAAAAGGCCCCCGAATTCCGAAACGGGGGCCTTTTCAGTGCAACCCGACAGTTTCTAAATTATTCTGCCGCATGAAACGTGGACAGCTGCGTCGCCGCCCTTGGCGGCTGCTGCGTATCGCAGGACGTCAGGAACGCCGCCGCGATCAGGAACAAACTCACGATACCGCTCAACTCGGACATGGCGAAACTCCTCCTGTTTCGCCCCGCGCATCACCATCCTAGTCGACACAGAGATTGTTATCTCTGAATTATGATGACGTGGTGTTGTCGAACGTGATCCGAGGCATGCTCAGCCGAGGAGTCCGGCATTCTTCACCGCCTTGAAAACCTTTTCGTGCCAGGCGATCCGATCCGCTTCGCCATTGGCCTGCGTGGTTGAATTGGCGTTGCCGACGTTGATCGCGCGCGAGATCTTTTTGATCAGGCCGGAATCAGCAAAGGCATTGCAGCCTGAGCCTTTCCATTCGGCGCAAGCTGCGAGCAGCGAAATCTGCGGATCCTCGATCAGTTCAGGATGATTGGCGAGGTCGACCTTGGCGAGCTTGCCCTTGGCCGTGTACGCGTCGCGTCCGGTGGTCTGGAACGTACCGCCGCCGCGGAAATTAAAGCCGTCCAACGTTCCTTTCACATTGCCCATGCGGTCGCCATAGGCCCAGTCGCCCAGGGCTTGCGGCTTGCGCAGCAGGTTGTCCTCGATCCACTGATCGGTCTTGCCCGCGGCTCGCGACCTCCATGCTTTCCGGATTGCCGCCACGGTCGTGTAGGACAGGGATTCGCGAATGAGGGTGAAGCCACCGGTTTCCATCGCCGCTTGAGCGAAGAAATGCATCAGCCGATCATAATTGTTGCACACGCCATGATCGCCAAGTGTCTTGAGGCCCTTGTCGGAGGTAAAGGCGCCGATGTAACCGTCATAGATTGTTCGCTTGGAACCGCTTGTCGGTCTCGGCGCGAATTTCTGGAAGACCGCTGCCGGCAAACCCTTGTTCGGATCGCCCGCAACCGCTTCGAGCACGCTCTCGACACTCTCGGTCGACAGCACCGGTTCGCCTTCGACGACCACCGAAGCATTGGGAATTCGCTTGCCGTTGCTTTTCGGGAAGCCACCGCCGGCAAAGGTTTTCAGATCGTCAATGAGGGCGATTACGCGTGTCCGGCTCTCCGTGAAATCCATGTCGGAAAGCGGACCACTCACCTTCTTCGTCGGGTTGATGCATCCGACGCTGGACAGGAAATTGACGCCCGGATGGATCAGGATTTCGGTGCGCTTGTTGGTCTTCAGCAGTTCGAGTCCAGGTTTGGGTGGCGTCTTGGCGCCAGTGTAGCCTATGGTCACATATTTGCCTCCGGCCTGTGTCGCCAGCGGATAGGTGCCGGGCTCGATGCGCCTGCCATTGTCTTCTTTGGAATTGTCGCCTGGGCCGCGAGATTCACACACGAACCCCGATAGACCCGTTACTGCCGTGCCGTTGTGGAAGACTTTATAGGTACCAACCGTCCTGCGTCTGGTGCCCCTCATATGCTCGACTTTGCGGCTAATAAGAAGTTCCCAGCCAGTGCCTGAAATCGCTGCCATTGCCGCCTCCCCAAAGAGTTCAAGTGTGTTGATTTCACTGTGGTCGCCAAATAGTTCGCGTTGTAGATGTGACGCTAACATCTTCGAATTCTCTGCATTGTGAAGTTTGTCACGTTGGCGGTAGCCTCTTTTGAAGCATCTGCTGGAGTTTGCGTGCCGCCTGGTATTTTGTGATAAGGGATTGCCGCGATCAAAGGGGAGGGGCACCCGCCCCATGCGGCGCCAGACATATGACGTCAGGGCGGGCTGTTTGCGTTCAGATGGCGTCGCCCATGCCCCACGGCCTGAGCGCATGGGGCGATCGTCACTATTATTTCATGCCATTCCTGATTGCCTTTTGCGGCACTTTGGCTAAGAGGGGCGCGACGCTTTCAATCGATCAATCGGGGACATCGCAATGACCGCCATCATCGACATTGTCGGGCGTGAAATCCTGGACAGCCGTGGAAATCCGACCGTCGAGGTCGACGTCGTTCTCGAAGACGGCTCGATGGGCCGCGCCGCGGTGCCGTCCGGCGCGTCGACCGGCGCGCATGAGGCCGTCGAACTGCGCGACGGTGGCGCCCGCTATCTCGGCAAGGGCGTGCTCAAGGCGGTCGAGGCCGTCAATGGCGAGCTGTTCGAGGCGATCGGCGGCATGGAAGCCGAGAACCAGATCCACATTGACCAGACCATGATCGAGCTCGACGGCACGCCCAACAAGAGCCGGCTCGGCGCCAACGCCATTCTCGGCGTTTCGCTGGCGGTCGCCAAGGCAGCAGCGGAAGCCGCCGGCCTGCCACTCTACCGCTATGTCGGCGGCACCAAGGCGCATTTGCTGCCGGTGCCCATGATGAACATCATCAACGGCGGCGCGCATGCCGACAATCCGATCGATTTCCAGGAATTCATGATCCTGCCGGTCGGCGCGCCGACGCTGCGCGAAGGCGTGCGCTGGGGCTCGGAAATCTTCCACACGCTGCGCAAGAAGCTCAAGGATGCCGGCCACAACACCAATGTCGGCGACGAAGGCGGCTTCGCGCCCAATCTGAAGAGTGCGCCGGTGGCGCTCGATTTCATCATGGAATCAATCGAGAAGGCCGGCTTCAAGCCGGGCGAAGAGATCGCGCTCGGTCTCGACTGTGCGGCGACCGAATTCTTCAAGGACGGCAATTACGTCTATGAGGGCGAGAAGAAGACCCGCGATCCCAAGGCGCAGGCCAAGTACCTGGCCAAGCTCGCCGCCGACTATCCGATCATCTCGATCGAGGACGGCCTGGCCGAGGACGACTGGGAGGGCTGGAAGTACCTGACCGATTTGATCGGCAACAAGACGCAGCTGGTTGGCGACGACCTCTTCGTCACCAACACGGCGCGGCTGCGCGACGGCATCCGCATGGGTGTCGCCAATTCGATCCTGGTCAAGGTCAACCAGATCGGCTCGCTTACCGAAACGCTCGACGCTGTCGAGACCGCGCATAAGGCAGGCTACACCGCAGTCATGTCGCACCGTTCGGGCGAAACCGAGGATTCGACCATCGCCGACCTCGCCGTCGCCACCAATTGCGGGCAGATCAAGACCGGTTCGCTGTCGCGCTCGGATCGCATGGCCAAGTACAACCAGCTGATCCGCATCGAGGAAGAGCTCGGCAAGCAGGCGCGCTACGCTGGCAAGTCGGTGGTCAAAGCCTAAATTCTGCCGAACTGGCGAAAACGATGGAAGGGCGGGATTTTCCCGCCCTTTTTCGTTGCGGCCGCTGGCTAATGCACCTGTCCGTAACCGTCCATTAAGCACAATCGAGCGACAAATGGCGGTCAAAGGATTGCGACCATGTGGACACGCCAGCACAAGCAGAGAAACACCGGCCGGCTGATCATCCCGTCGCTTTGCGTGGCGTTCCTGGCCTATTTCGGCTTCCATGCCTATCATGGCGAGTTCGGCATCAATTCCAAATATCAGCTCGAAGCGCAGACCATCGAATTGCAGGCCAAGTACGATGCCATCAAGGCGCGCCGGATCGATCTGGAGCGGCGCGTCCAGCTATTGCATGAGGGCACGCTCGAAAAGGATATGCTCGACGAGCAGGCACGCCGGGCGCTCAATCTGTCCCAGCCCGATGAAATCACCATCATGCTGCCGGCCAATTCGAAATAACCGAATTTCGGTTAATCGCTGTTATCTCTAATGATTCTGGGCGTTTAGGCGCATGCCAGCCATGCGTTTTTCTGCATGGCGAAACACGGTCTCGCATGTTAGCTTCCTTCCAATCGGTGGGGAGGAGCTGATCCTCCCCGGAGCAGACATGGTCTGCTTTAGTGTCCGCGAAGAGACGCCAACAGGGAGTGATGCATGGCCACCGCCGCCAAAAAAGCGCCTGCCAAATCCGTTAAATCGACATCCGCCAAATCAACGGGGCTTTCCGCCCCCAAGCCGGCCGACTTCACCAAGGACGAGGAGCTTGCCGCCTACCGGCACATGCTGCTTATCCGTCGCTTCGAGGAAAAGGCCGGCCAGCTCTACGGCATGGGCTTTATCGGCGGCTTCTGCCACCTCTATATCGGCCAGGAAGCGGTCGTCACCGGCATGAAGATGTCGCTGATCAACGGCGACCAGATGATCACCGCCTATCGCGACCATGGCCACATGCTGGCGATGGAACTGTCACCGCGGGGCGTCATGGCAGAGCTGACCGGACGCCGTGGTGGCCTGTCGAGGGGCAAGGGCGGCTCCATGCACATGTTCTCCAAGGAGAAGCATTTTTACGGCGGCCACGGCATTGTCGGCGCGCAGGTCTCGCTCGGCACCGGTCTCGCCTTCGCCAACCGCTACCGCGACAACAACAATGTGTCGCTGACCTATTTCGGCGATGGCGCTGCCAATCAGGGTCAGGTCTATGAAAGCTTCAACATGGCCTCGCTGTGGAAGCTGCCGGTGATCTACATCATCGAGAACAACCGCTACGCCATGGGCACTTCGGTGTCGCGCTCGTCGGCCGAAACCAATTTTTCGCATCGCGGCGCCTCGTTCAAGATTCCCGGCATTCAGGTCGACGGCATGGATGTGCGTGCGGTCAAATCCGCCGGCGATCAGGCGACCGAATGGTGCCGTGCCGGCAACGGTCCGATCATCCTCGAGATGCAGACCTATCGCTATCGCGGTCACTCGATGTCGGATCCCGCGAAATACCGCTCCAAGGAAGAAGTGCAGAAGATGCGCTCGGATCATGATCCGATCGAGCAGGTCAAGGCGCGGCTGACGGCCAAGAAGTGGGCGACCGAGGACGAGCTCAAGAACATCGACAAGGAAGTCCGCGACATCGTCGCCGACGCTGCCGAATTTGCCCAGCACGACGCAGAGCCGGATCCGTCCGAGCTCTGGACCGACATCGTATTGTAACGGGAGGGCAAGGACATGCCGATCGAAATTCTCATGCCCGCTCTCTCGCCGACCATGGAAGAGGGCAATCTTTCCAAGTGGTTGAAGAACGAGGGCGACAAGGTCGTCGCCGGTGATGTCATCGCCGAGATCGAAACCGACAAGGCGACGATGGAAGTCGAGGCCGTCGATGAAGGCACGATCGGCAAGATCGTGGTTCCCGCAGGCACCGAAGGCGTCAAGGTCAATGCGGTGATCGCCGTGTTGCTGCAGGACGGTGAAAGTGCAGGCGATGTCGAAAAGAGCGGCAAGCCTGCCTCCACCCAGGATGCCGTTTCCGCTGGCGGTCAGCGGACCGATGCAGCCGAGGAAGGTTCAAAAGCGGCTCCCCAGGATGCCGGCGAGGCTCCGAAGGCAGTTCCCGCCGCTCCGGCGGCCAAACCTGCGGCCGATCCCGATATTCCCGCCGGCACCGAGATGGTCTCGACCACGGTGCGCGAGGCCTTGCGCGATGCCATGGCCGAGGAAATGCGCCGCGACGGCGATGTCTTCGTCATGGGCGAGGAGGTCGCGGAATACCAGGGCGCCTACAAGATCACGCAAGGCCTGCTGCAGGAATTCGGGCCGCGCCGCGTGGTCGACACGCCGATCACCGAGCATGGCTTTGCCGGCGTCGGCGTGGGTGCGGCAATGGCCGGCCTGAAGCCGATCGTCGAATTCATGACCTTTAATTTCGCCATGCAAGCGATCGACCAGATCATCAACTCCGCCGCCAAGACGCTCTATATGTCGGGCGGCCAGATGGGCGCGCCGATCGTGTTCCGCGGCCCGAACGGGGCTGCCGCCCGCGTCGGCGCCCAGCATTCGCAGTGCTATGCCGCCTGGTACAGCCATATTCCCGGCCTGAAGGTGGTGATGCCGTACACGGCTGCCGACGCCAAGGGCCTGCTCAAGGCGGCGATCCGCGATCCGAACCCGGTCATCTTCCTTGAAAACGAAATCCTCTACGGCCAGTCCTTCGACGTGCCGAAGCTCGATGATTTCGTGCTGCCGATCGGCAAGGCGCGCATTCACAAGCAGGGCAAGGACGTCACCATCGTCTCGTTCGGCATCGGCATGACCTACGCCATCAAGGCGGAAGCCGAACTGCGCGGCATGGGCATCGATGCCGAGATCATCGATCTCCGGACCATCCGCCCGCTCGACCTCGACACCGTCATTGCCTCCGTAAAAAAGACCAACCGCCTGATCGTGGTGGAAGAAGGTTTCCCGCAAAGCTCGGTCGGCGACCACATCGCCAATCAGGTGTCGCAGCGCGCCTTCGATTTCCTCGACGCGCCGGTCATCACCATCGCCGGCAAGGACGTGCCGATGCCCTATGCGGCGAACCTCGAAAAGCTGGCCTTGCCCAATGTCGGCGAGGTCATCGAGGCGGTCAAAGCCGTCACGTATCGCTGAGCCGGTCGGGAGGACATCATGCCAATCAACATCACCATGCCGGCGCTGTCGCCCACGATGGAAGAGGGCAATCTTTCCAAGTGGTTGGTCAAGGAAGGCGACAAGGTTACGCCGGGCGACGTGATCGCCGAGATCGAGACCGACAAGGCGACGATGGAAGTCGAGGCCGTCGATGAGGGCACGGTCGCCAAGCTGGTCGTTCCGGCCGGCACCGAAGGCGTCAAGGTCAACGCGCTGATCGCCATTCTGGCCGGCGAAGGCGAGGATGCTGGTGCAGCGGCAAAGGGCGGCGGCGATGCCGCGCCCGCGAAAGCCGATGCCAAGCAGGATAAGGCGTCAATCTCCCCACCCGTGGGGGAGATGTCGACGAAGTCGACAGAGGGGGGCGCTGCCCCGCCGACCTCTCAGTCTGTCGCGCCCCCCTCTGGCCTGCCGGCCATCTCCCCCACAAAGGGGGAGATCAGCCAACCGTCAGGCGAGCGCACCTTTGCCTCGCCGCTGGCTCGTCGCATTGCCAAGGATGCTGGTGTGGACGTGTCCGCCGTGACCGGCACCGGTCCGCATGGCCGCGTCGTCAAGGCCGATGTCGAGGCGGCGATCGCCGGTGGCGGCGCCAAGGCCGCGCCCGCCGCGAAAGCAGCATCTGCCGGCGCTCCGGCGTCTGCGCCGGCTCCGGCACCCAAGGCGATGTCGGACGAACAGGTGCTGAAGCTGTTTGCCGAAGGGTCCTATGAGCTCGTCCCGCACGACAATATGCGCAAGACCATTGCGCGCCGGCTGGTCGAGGCCAAGACCACCATTCCGCATTTTTACCTGACACTCGACTGCGAGCTCGATGCGCTGCTGGCGCTGCGCACACAGATCAATGCGGCTGCTCCGACGAAGAAGACCGACAAGGGCGAGGCTCCCGTCTACAAACTCTCGGTCAACGACATGGTGATCAAGGCGATGGCGATGGCGCTGATGGCGGTGCCGGATGCCAATGCATCGTGGACCGAAAGCGCCATGGTCAAGCACAAGCACGCCGATGTCGGCGTTGCCGTGTCGATCCCCGGCGGCCTGATCACGCCGATCATCCGCCACGCCGACGAAAAGACGCTGTCCACCATCTCCAACGAGATGAAGGATCTGGCGAGCCGTGCCCGCAGCCGCAAGCTGAAGCCTGAGGAATATCAAGGCGGCACGACGGCGGTTTCCAATCTCGGCATGTTCGGCATCAAGGACTTTGCCGCCGTCATCAACCCGCCGCATGCGACGATCCTGGCGGTGGGTGCCGGCGAGCAGCGGCCGGTGGTCAAGAACGGCGAGATCAAAATCGCCAATATCATGTCGGTGACGCTGTCGACCGATCACCGCGCCGTCGACGGTGCGCTCGGCGCCGAACTTCTGGTCGCCTTCAAGCGCATGATCGAAAATCCGATGGGCATGCTGGTCTAGGAAGGAAAAAGGCTGTGCGGAAATTCGTCACCAGCCTTTTCGCCCTGATCCTTTCCGGCCTGGCCGGCGGGCTGGTGGCGCTGTGGCTGGCAATCGTCACCAATGCGAATTCCGAATACATCCTGGTCTTCATGGTTTCGGCGCTGGTCACCATCGTTGCGACGGTGGCGTTTTTCATCGCGCAGTTGGTGCCAAACCCGCAAAGGGCGATAAACCTGACGGGGCTTGTTGGGATTGCGTTGTTCGTGCTGGCCGGAATCGGCCTGATCGCCTGGACCTTCTCGCAGCCGCCGGGCAAGGCCCAGTGGTCGGGCGATCTTCATTTTGGCGCCGGCCTGGTGTTGCCGAGCATCGCCACGGTCATTGTGCAGTGGCTGTTCGTTGGATGGCGCGTGCGGCGCGGGCTTAGGGCGGAGGCGGGTGCGGGTGCATGAAGACGATCCTCTGCTACGGCGATTCCCTGACCTGGGGCTATGACGCGGCGAGCCTCGGGCGTCATGCGCTGGAAGATCGCTGGCCGAGCGCGCTCAAGGCGGCGTTGGGCGACGACGATATCGAAGTCATTGCCGAAGGTCTGAACGGCCGCACCACGGCTTTCGACGATCACCTGGCTGGTGCCGACCGCAATGGCGCCAAGGTGCTGCCGACGATCCTGACCAGCCATGCGCCGCTCGACCTGATCATCATCATGCTCGGCGCCAACGACATGAAGCCCTGGATCCACGGCAATCCGGTCGCGGCCAAGCAGGGCGTGCAGCGGCTGATCGACATCGTGCGCGGCCACGATTATCCGTTCGACTGGGCCGCGCCGCAAATCCTGATCGTCGCGCCACCAGCGGTCAGCCGCACCGACAATGCCGAATTCAAGGAAATGTTTGCCGGCGGCGACGAGGCCTCGAAGCGGCTGGCGCCGCAATATTCCGCGCTCGCCGACGAGGCTGGCTGCGGCTTTTTCGATGCCGGCACGGTGGCCGAGACCACACCGATCGACGGGGTCCATCTCGATGCCGAAAACACGCGCAATATAGGTGACGCATTGGCGCCATTGGTGCGTGTGATGCTGGAACTCTAGAGAAAATCAGGGAGAAACCCCGTGGCAGAATCCTACGACGTTATAATCATCGGCTCGGGCCCCGGCGGCTATGTCACGGCGGTGCGCTCCGCCCAGCTCGGCTTCAAGACTGCCATCGTCGAGCGCGAGCATCTCGGCGGCATCTGCCTCAACTGGGGCTGCATCCCGACCAAGGCGCTGCTGCGCTCGGCCGAGATCATGCACTATTCCGATCATCTGAAAGACTACGGCCTGAAGCTCGAAGGCGGCAAGGTCAGCGCCGACACCGCCGCTGTCGTCGACCGCTCGCGCAAAGTGTCGTTGAGGCTCAATGGCGGCGTCGCCTTCCTGATGAAGAAGAACAAGGTCGACGTTATCTGGGGCGAGGCCAAGCTCTCCAAGCCCGGTGAGATCGTCGTCTCCAAGACGGCGAAGAAGCCGATGGAGCCGCAGCCGCCGGTGCCGAAGGGCGTCAAGGGCGAGGGGACCTATACCGCCAAGCACATCATTCTCGCCACCGGCGCCCGGCCGCGCGCGCTGCCCGGCATCGAGCCGGACGGCAAACTGATCTGGACCTATTTCGAGGCGATGGTGCCGAAGGAGATGCCGAAATCGCTGCTGGTCATGGGTTCGGGCGCCATCGGCATCGAGTTCGCCTCCTTCTACCGCACCATGGGCGCCGAGGTGACGGTGGTCGAGCTTTTGCCGGCGGTGATGCCGGTCGAGGATGCCGAGGTCTCGAAATTCGCGCAGAAGCAGTTCGAGAAGCAGGGCATGAAAATCATCCTCGAGGCCAAGGTGACCAAGGTCGAGAAGGGCACCAACTCGGTTACCGCACATGTCGAGATGAAGGACGGCAAGGTCGAGAAGATCACCGCCGACCGCATGATCTCGGCCGTCGGCGTGCAGGGCAACATCGAGAATCTCGGCCTCGAGACGCTCGGCGTGAAGACCGATCGCGGCTGTGTCGTCATTGACGGTTACGGCAAGACCAATGTGCCCGGCATCTACGCCATCGGCGATGTCGCCGGGCCGCCTATGCTGGCTCACAAGGCTGAGCATGAGGGCGTGGTCTGCATCGAAAAGATCGCCAATTTCCCGGGCGTGCATGCGACAGACAAGCTGAAGATCCCGGGCTGCACCTATTGCAACCCCCAGGTCGCATCGGTTGGGCTCACCGAAGCCAAGGCCAAGGCCGAAGGCAAGGACATTCGTGTCGGCCGCTTCCAGTTCGGCGCCAACGGCAAGGCGATCGCGCTTGGCGAGGACCAGGGCTTCATCAAGACCATCTTCGAAAAGAAGACCGGCCAGCTGCTCGGCGCGCATATGGTCGGCGCCGAGGTGACGGAGCTGATCCAGGGCTTTGTCGTGGCGATGAACCTGGAGACCACCGAGGAAGAACTGATGCACACCATCTTCCCGCATCCGACGCTGTCGGAGATGATGAAGGAAAGCGTGCTTGATGCCTATGGCCGTGCGCTCAACGCGTGATAAATTGGTGCTGCGAGACTCAGACGCATGCGCCGGAGGAACCTTACGGCAAGACAGTTCGTTTCCGGATGCATTTTCACCTGACACTGGAGGAGTTGGCATATGGACGTGAATGGCGTGGGCTGGATTGCGGCCATCATCATCGGCGGTTTGGCCGGGTGGCTGGCCGAGATGGTCATGAAGAGCAATACCGGCGTCTTGATGAACATCATTATGGGCATTGTCGGCGCGGTGGTGCTGAACGCAATTCTCAGGGCGCTCAACATCGAACCCTTCGGTGTCGGCTGGCTCGCCTACCTGATCACCGGCTTCATCGGCGCCTGCCTGCTGATCTTTGCCGGGCGGCTGATACGCCGCTAAAACGGCTCGCCGTTTTATCTCGTTCTTCTGACGCAATTCCGGACGGAAAACCGTGTCACATTTTTCCTGGAATTGCTCTGGATCCCCGCTATGCGAAAAAGGCTGTGGCGGCATGCGCCACCGCAGCCTTTTTCTTTGCTCCGAAAAGTCTTAAGTGACGTTCTGAAGGCTGACGCCGACGGGCGGACGCCAACAAGTCAGGTTTGAGATGGTCACCGTCCTCGACACGATCGCCAACGCGCCGCGCCTGCGGCACCCCGAGAAGGCACACAAGCCTGATCAGGACGTGCTGCGCAAACCCGACTGGATCCGCGTCAAGGCGCCGATGTCGAAGGGCTATGCCGAAACCCGCGAGATCGTGAAGTCGCACAAGCTGGTCACGGTGTGCGAAGAGGCCGGCTGCCCCAATATCGGCGAGTGCTGGGAAAAGAAGCACGCCACCTTCATGATCATGGGCGAGATCTGCACGCGCGCTTGTGCCTTCTGCAATGTCGCCACCGGCATTCCCACCGCGCTCGATGCCGATGAGCCGGCGCGTGTCGCGCATGCCGTCAAGCAGATGGGGCTGACCCATGTCGTCATCACCTCGGTCGACCGCGATGATCTCGCCGATGGCGGCGCGCAGCATTTCGCCGAGGTTATCCGGGCGATCCGAGCAGCGACGCCCTTGACCACGATCGAAATCCTGACGCCCGATTTCCTGCGCAAGGAGGGCGCGCTGGAGATCGTCGTGGCGGCCAAGCCCGATGTCTTCAACCACAATCTCGAAACCGTGCCGTCGAACTACCTGACGGTGCGGCCGGGTGCCCGCTATTTCCACTCGATCCGGCTGTTGCAGCGGGTCAAGGAGCTCGATCCGTCGATCTTCACCAAGTCCGGCATCATGGTCGGCCTCGGCGAAGAGCGCAACGAGATCCTGCAGCTGATGGATGACCTGCGCTCGGCCAATGTCGACTTCATGACCATTGGCCAGTATCTGCAGCCGTCGAAGAAGCACCACCCGGTGATCCGCTTCGTCACGCCGGAGGAATTCAGCTCCTTCGCGACGATCGGCAAGACCAAGGGTTTCCTGCTGGTGGCGTCGAGCCCGCTGACGCGCTCCTCGCATCATGCCGGTGACGATTTCGCCAGGCTGCGGGCGGCGCGTGAGGCGCAGCTCAAAAAAGCCAGTTAAATCCTGCTTCAATGCCGAAATTCGAAGCCACACGCCGCGTTGCCCACACGCCGGAGCAGATGTTTGCGCTGGTCGCCGATATCGAGACCTATCCTGAATTTCTGCCGCTGTGCGAGGCGCTGACGGTGCGCTCTCGCAAGGAGCGTGATGGCCGCACCATTCTCGTTGCCGATATGAGCATCGGCTACAAGGCGATCCGCGAGACCTTTACGACGCAAGTGCTGCTGAAGCCGGACGAAAACACAATCGATGTCAAATACATCGATGGACCGTTCAAATATCTCAGCAATATCTGGCGCTTCGAGCCGGCCGACGGCGGCGGCTGCAACGTCCGCTTCTTCATCGACTACGAGTTCAAGAGCCGCATCCTCGGCGTGGTGATGGGCACCATGTTCGATCGTGCCTTCCGCATGTTTTCCGAAGCCTTCGAAAAACGTGCGGACGTCATCTACGGAACGACGCCCATCTCATGAGTGTCGCCGAGCGCGCGCAGCCCGATCTCCAGCGCATGCTTGACCGTCTCGCGGCGGATGAAGTCGCGGCCATTGTCGGCAAACATATTGAGCTCGGCAGCCACCGGCCCAGCTCTTAGGGCAACTCCGAACCAGACGAGGCCGACCGGTTTTTCCGGCGAACCGCCGCCTGGGCCGGCAATGCCGGTGACGGCAAGCGCAAGCCCGGCGCGCGAGCGCGCCAGAGCGCCCGCCGCCATCTCCAGAACCGTTTCGCGCGAGACGGCGCCATGCGCCTCGAGTGTGGCGGGCGAGACGCCGAGCATCTCCATCTTTGCTTCATCAGAATAGGTGATGAGGCCGCGATCGACGACAGCGGACGAGCCGGCAATGTCGGTCAGTGCCGAGATGATCATGCCGCCGGTGCAGCTCTCGGCCGTCGCCAACATGATGCCGCGCTGCTGGCAGACCTGGAGCAGGGCGTTGGCAAGATCGCTGTTGTTCATGCGGGAACCTCCCCGGGGAAGACGACACTGGCGGTGGCGATGGCGGCGATGCCTTCCTCGCGGCCGACAAAGCCGAGTTTTTCGTTGGTCGTCGCCTTGATGGAGATGCGATCGCTGGAAATGCCCAGCATCGCCGACAGCGCGTTGGTCATGGCCTCGCGATGCGGGCCGACGCGCGGCGCCTCGCAGATCAGCGTGATGTCGGCATTGGCGATGCGGCCGCCGCGTTCGCGCACCAACCTGGCCGCATGCTCGACGAAGATCTTTGACGCCGCGCCCTTCCATTGCGGATCGGAAGGCGGGAAATGCGTGCCGATGTCGCCGGCGCCGCAAGTGGCGAGCAGCGCATCGGTCAGCGCGTGCAGGCCGACATCGGCATCCGAATGGCCGGAAAGCTTCTTGCCGTGCGGAATGGCAACGCCGCACAAAGTGACATGGTCGCCGGCCTCGAAGGCGTGCACGTCATAGCCATTGCCGGTGCGAATGTCTGGAAAACGCTCGCCAGTAAGCCGCTGATCCGCCATCGCAATATCCCTTGCCCAGGTCAGTTTGACATTGTCCGGCGACCCCTGAATGATTTTCACCGGAATATGCGCCCATTCGGCGATCGCGGCATCGTCGGTGAAATCCGCCTTGCCGAGATGATGGGCCTTTTCATGCGCGGCGAGCAACGGCCAGAACGGAAAGCCTTGCGGCGTCTGGGCGGCATGAAGGCCGGCCCTTGGCACCGTCTCTTCGATCATGCCGGTCGTCGACTCGCGCTTTAGCGTATCGGCGACGGGCAAAGCGGGCAGCGCGCCCTGCCGCTCGCCAATGGCGGCGATGGTACGGTCGATCAGGGCCGCGTCGACAAAGGGCCGCACCGCGTCATGGACAAGGACACGGCCGGGCGTACGGTCCCTCAGCGCCAGCAGGCCGAGCCGGACCGAGGCCTGGCGTGACTCGCCACCGACCACGGCGGTAACCCGCTCGGCATACACGCCGGCTGCCTTGTCGAAAAGCGCGCGGTCATCGGCATGGATGGCGACGACGACGGGGCCAATTTCGGGATGCCCCAGGAAAGTCTCCAGCGTGCGCGCGATGACGGCACGGCCACCGATGCGTTGATATTGCTTCGGCCCGTCGGCCTTTCCGGCACGCGCGCCGCGACCGGCGGCAACGATGACCAAGCCGACCTTGTCGGTCGTCGCCTCGGCCGGTTTTTCGCTTGCGTCTGTCATGCCGAGAGGCTTAGTCGCGGCTTATGGCGAAGGCCAGCATTTTCCCAAATGCGCCGCAATGTGACGTCATTGCGCGTTGCACAATGCCTTTCTTATGGCTAGAGAATGTGCAGCAATCCGATATGCTTGGTTTTTGTGCATGCCTGAAGTGACAAAATTGGCTTCGCCGCTCGACGTCGGCGGCGTGACGATCCGCAACCGCGTCTTCCTCGCGCCCATGTCGGGAATAACGGACGAGCCGTTCCGGCAGCGCGCCTACGCGCATGGCGCGGGCCTGGTCGTGTCGGAAATGGTGGCGAGCGGCGAGCTTGCCAAGGGCAGGGCCGGCTGCGACCTGCGCATCCGTCATTCCGGGCTGCCCGTCCATATGGTCCAGCTTGCCGGCCGCGAGGCCGAGCACATGGCCGAGGGCGCGCGCATCGCTGCCGGCGAGGGCGCCGACATCATCGACATCAATATGGGCTGCCCGGCCAAGAGGGTGACCGGCGGCTATGCCGGCTCGGCGCTGATGCGCGATCTCGACCACGCGCTGTCGCTGATCGAAGCGGTGATCGGCGCGGTCCAGGTGCCGGTCACGGTCAAGATGCGGCTCGGCTGGGACGACAATGCGCTCAATGCACCCGTCTTGGCGCGCCGCGCCGAAGAGGCCGGTGTTAAAATGGTGACCGTGCATGGGCGCACGCGCTGCCAGTTTTATCAAGGCAAGGCCGATTGGGGCGCCATCGCCCGCATCAAGGACGCCGTCTCGATCCCGGTGGTCGCCAACGGCGATGTGGGCTCGCCCGCGGAGGCCGCCGAAATCCTTGAACAGTCGGGCGCCGACGCGGTGATGATCGGTCGTGCCCATTATGGCGCGCCATGGACGGCGGGCCGCATTGCGGCGACGGCTGCGGGCGACGCGCTCTCCGGCGTGCCGGAAAGCCCGCAAGCCATGGCCGACTACATCGATTCCCACTACGAGGACATGCTGACGCTTTACGGCGTCGAAAGCGGCTTGCGCCAGGCGCGCAAGCATCTCGGCTGGTATCTCGACCGCCACGCTGCTGGCGTTTCCGATGGGCGGCGGAAAGCCATCCTCACCTCTTTCGAACCCGCCCGCGTCATTGCCTTGCTGCATGAGGTGTTTTCCGGCGAAGCCACGCCCTTGCGGAGCGCCGCATGAACGCCACGGTCACACCGAGCTCCGACATGGCGGATGCCGCCAGTATCGTGCTGAACACCATCCGCCGTCCGGTCATCATGGTCGATCCGGACGGGTTCATCACCTACGCCAATGCCGATGCGGAAGACTTCTTCCGCTCAAGTGCCAACATGCTTGCCCGCAACACACTGTCCAAGCTGATCCCGTTCGGCAGCCCGTTGCTGCAGCTGGTCGACCAGGTGCGCGAGCGCCGTGCGCCGGTCAACGAATACCGTGTCGACGTGTCGTCGCCGCGTCTCGGAATCGAGAAGGTCGTCGATCTTTATGTCGCGCCGGTGCCGGAATTCCCAGGCTCAATCGTGGTGATGTTCCAGGAACGCTCGATGGCCGACAAGATCGACCGGCAGATGACACACAGGGGTGCCGCGCGTTCGGTCACCGGCCTTGCCGCCATGCTGGCGCATGAGATCAAGAACCCGCTGTCCGGCATACGCGGCGCCGCACAGCTGCTCGAACTCTCGGCGTCGGACGAGGATCGCGCGCTGACCCGCCTCATCACTGACGAGACTGATCGCATAGTCTCCCTCGTCGACCGCATGGAAGTGTTTTCCGACGAGCGGCCGATTGACCGCTATCCTGTCAACATCCATGTCGTGCTGGATCATGTGAAGGCAATCGCCAAGAACGGTTTTGCCAAGAGAATCAGGATATTGGAGGACTATGATCCATCATTGCCTCCGGTTTTCGCCAACCGCGACCAACTGATCCAGGTGTTTCTCAACCTGGTCAAGAACGCCGCCGAGGCGATCGGCGGCGACCCGCAGGGCGAGATCGTGCTGTCGACCGCGTTCAGGCCGGGCATCCGCGTTTCCGTTCCCGGAACCCAGGACCGCGTGTCGCTACCGCTTGAATTCTGCGTGCGCGACAATGGGTCCGGCGTTTCGGAAGACATTCTGCCGATCCTGTTCGATCCGTTCATCACCACCAAGCCGAACGGCTCGGGGCTCGGCCTGGCGCTGGTGGCGAAAATCGTCGGCGAGCATGGCGGCATCATCGAATGCGATTCGACGCCGCGCGGCACCACCTTCCGAATCCTGATGCCGGCCTGGAAAGAAACACCCATCGACACTGCCGATGATGAAGGCGAAGGAGACCGCAAATGACGGTTCGCGGCAATATTCTCGTCGCCGACGACGATGCGGCCATCCGCACCGTGCTCAATCAGGCGCTGTCGCGCGTCGGCCATGAGGTGCGCGTGACCTCCAACGCCTCGACGCTGTGGCGCTGGGTGGCGGCGGGCGAGGGCGATCTGGTGATCACCGACGTTGTCATGCCGGACGAGAACGCCTTCGACATGCTGCCCCGCATCAAGAAGGCCCGGCCGGAGCTGCCGGTCATCGTGATGAGCGCGCAAAACACTTTCATGACGGCTATTCGTGCTTCCGAAACAGGTGCTTACGAGTATCTGCCGAAGCCGTTCGACCTGACCGAGCTGCTCAACATCGTCAATCGTGCGCTGTCAGAGCCGCGCCGACCGAAGATCGATACGCGACCGGAAGAACAGCCTGACGCCATGCCGCTGGTCGGCCGCTCGGCCGCCATGCAGGACATCTACCGCATGCTGGCGCGCATGATGCAGACCGATCTGACGGTGATGATCTCGGGCGAGTCCGGCACCGGCAAGGAATTGGTGGCGCGCGCGCTGCACGAATATGGCCGCCGCCGCGGCGGTCCGTTCGTCGCCATCAACATGGCGGCGATCCCGCGCGACCTTATCGAATCGG
The DNA here is from genome assembly GCF_040323635.1 of Mesorhizobium sp. M0037. Taxonomy (NCBI): domain Bacteria; kingdom Pseudomonadati; phylum Pseudomonadota; class Alphaproteobacteria; order Hyphomicrobiales; family Phyllobacteriaceae; genus Mesorhizobium; species Mesorhizobium sp. M0037. The sequence continues at coordinate 92,157 of NZ_JAMYVB010000010.1, forward strand.
AACTGTTCGGCCATGAGAAGGGCGCCTTCACCGGCGCACAGAACCGCTCGACCGGCCGCTTCGAGCAGGCCGAGGGCGGCACGCTGTTCCTCGACGAGATCGGCGACATGCCGATGGAGGCGCAGACGCGGCTGCTGCGCGTGCTGCAGCAGGGCGAATACACCACTGTCGGCGGGCGCACGCCGATCAAGACCGATGTGCGCATCGTCGCCGCCACCAACAAGGATCTGCGCACGCTGATCAACCAGGGGCTTTTCCGCGAAGATCTGTTCTATCGCCTGAACGTCGTGCCGCTTCGGCTGCCGGGTTTGCGTGAGAGGTCGGAAGACATTCCCGATCTGGTGCGGCATTTCTTCAAGATCGGCGCCAGCGAAGGCTTGCAGACCAAGCGCATTTCGACCGGCGGCATCGAATTGATGAAGCGCTATCCGTGGCCGGGAAACGTGCGCGAGTTGGAAAACCTGGTGCGCCGGCTTGCGGCGCTCTATTCGCAGGACGAAATATCAGCCGAGATCATTGAAGCCGAGCTGAAGACAGGCGAAAGACCGGTCGTTCCCGGCGGCGGCAATTTGATCCCGGACGATCTATCCATCGGCCAGGCGGTGGAGCACTTCCTGCAGCGCTATTTTGCCTCTTTCGCCGGTGAGTTGCCGCCGGCAGGTCTCTATCAGCGCATCTTGTCCGAGGTCGAATATCCGCTGGTGCTCGCTTCCATGACGGCAACGCGCGGCAACCAGATCAAGGCGGCCGAATTGCTCGGCTTGAATCGCAACACGCTGCGCAAGAAGATTCGCGAGCTGGGCGTCAACGTCTATAAATCGTCGAGATCATGAGCGCCTGGCGCCCGAAGTGACGCGAGGTCGTCCCCTTTTCAGGGGATCGGCGGCCGAAAGATTTCCGTCACGGCCACACTTGTTGCATAATCGCCACAATGCGTTGCATACATCCGACGCAATCACTGGCTCTTAGACGGCGACATGGCTTCGCAAGCTCTGACATCAAACGAACCGCTTTTCAGCAGACCCGGCCAGAGGGATGGACGGCGGCTGCTTGCGTTGCCCGGCGTTGTGGCAATTGCCGGCGCGCTGGTTACGGCGGCAATCTCGTTTGCGATTCTTGTCGGCGCCACGCCGATCACGCCAGACGCAAACACAACGCTGACGCTGATTGCGGCCAATGCCTTATTTGTGCTGGCGCTGATTGCCCTCGTCGGCCGCGAGGTGCATCGCATCACCATGGCGCGCCGGCACGGCAAGGCGGCGTCGCGGCTGCATGTGCGCATCGTGACGATGTTTGCGCTGGTCGCGGCCATCCCCGCCATCATGGTGGCCATCATCGCCTCGATCACGCTCGATATCGGCCTCGACCGCTGGTTCGAGATCCGCACCAAGGCGATCGTCAACTCGTCGCTGTCGATCGCCGACGCCTATGTGCAGGAAAACGCTCGCAATCTTCAGGGCACGACGCTGTCGATGGCCTACGATCTCGATGCGTCGCGCACGCTTTACGGCCTCGATCGAACCGGCTTTCTCGACCTGATGAACAAGGAAGCCGTCGGCAGAAGCCTGGTGCATGCGGCGCTGGTCAGGGAAGACGGCTCCTTTGTCGTGAGTGCCCAGACCGATGCGGACTTCGCCATGCCAGCACCGCCTGAGGGCGCGGTGGCAAGTGCGGCCGACGGCAAGCCGGTGCTAATCGAGCCGAAGACGCGCAACATCATGGGCGCCATCATCAAGCTGCGGGAGATCGAAGGACTCTACCTCTACACCAATCGCCTGGTCGACCCCGAAGTGATCAAGGCGAGGGCGATCGTCCAGTCCAACACCGCCGAATATCGCGGCCTGGAAGACAACAGGCGGACGTCGCAGGTGGCGTTCGCGCTGCCCTATCTGTCACTGACGCTGATCATCATCCTGTCGGCCATCTGGACCGGCATAGCGGTGGCCGACCGTCTGGTGCGGCCCATCCGTCAGCTCATCGGCGCGGCTGACGAGGTTGCGACCGGCAATCTCGATGTCGCCGTGCCGGTACGGCCTTCCGACGGCGATGTCGCCTCGCTTGGCGATACGTTCAACAAGATGCTGCTGGAGCTTAAATCGCAGCGCAACGAGATCCTGTCGGCCAAGGATTTGATCGACGAACGGCGTCGTTTCTCGGAAGCGGTGCTGGCCGGCGTCACCGCCGGCGTCATCGGCGTCGATCCCTACGGCATCGTCTCCATCGTCAACAAATCGGCCGAAACGATGCTGGCCATATCGGCCACGGCGGCGCTGGGGCAGAACCTGTCCGCCGTGCTGCCGCATGTCGGCCGTGTCTTCGAGATCGGCCGCAAATCCGGCAAGCCGGTCTATCGCGAGCAGGTCACCTTCTATCGCACCGGCGCCGAGCGTACCTTCAACGTGCAGATCACCATCGAGGCCGGCGACGACGGCGAGGAGGAGAAATCCTACGTCGTGACGGTCGACGACATCACCGATCTGGTCCAGGCGCAGCGCTCGTCGGCGTGGGCGGATGTGGCGCGGCGCATCGCACATGAGATCAAGAACCCGCTGACGCCGATCCAGCTCTCGGCCGAGCGCATCAAGCGCCGCTTTGGCAAGGTCATCACCGAGGACCGCGAGATTTTCGACCAGTGCACCGACACGATCATCCGGCAGGTCGAGGATATCGGCCGCATGGTCGACGAGTTCTCGGCTTTCGCCCGCATGCCCAAGCCCGAGATGAAAGCCATCGATCTGCGTGAATCGCTGCGCGAGGCGTCGTTCCTGGTCGAAGTCAGCCGCGCCGACATTGCTTTCGAACGCGTGTTCGGCAACGAACCGCTCAAGGGCACGTTCGATAGCCGATTGATGGCGCAGGCTTTCGGCAACGTCATCAAGAACGCGGCCGAGGCGATTGACGGGCTGGAACAAAAGGACGGTTCGCACGGCATAATCCGGATTCAAGCTGCCCGGCAGAATGGCGCGATCAGAATCGACGTCATCGACAATGGCAAAGGCTTGCCACGCGAGAACCGCCAAAGGCTGCTCGAGCCCTACATGACGACGCGCGAGAAGGGCACCGGGCTCGGTCTCGCCATCGTCAAGAAGATCGTGGAGGACCATGGCGGGCGGCTCGAATTGCACGATGCGCCTGCGGATTTCCACGGTGGACGCGGCGCGATGATCTCGATCATCCTGCCGCCAGCTGCCGCAACCGCGCCGCCACGCGATCAAGGCGAAACGGAACACGAACGAGAAACTGAAAAGGTCGGTAATGGCGTCTGATATTCTCATCGTCGATGACGAGGAAGACATCCGTGAACTCGTCGCGGGCATATTGAGCGACGAAGGGCATGAAACCCGCACGGCATTCGATGCCGACAGCGCGCTCGCGGCAATCGCCGACCGGGCGCCGCGGCTGATTTTCCTCGACATCTGGTTGCAGGGCTCGCGCCTCGACGGGCTGGCGCTGCTCGACGAGATCAAGACGATGCATCCGAGCCTGCCGGTGGTGATGATCTCCGGCCACGGCAATATCGAGACAGCGGTGTCGGCCATCCGCCGCGGCGCCTATGATTTCATCGAGAAGCCGTTCAAGGCCGACAGGCTGATCCTGATCGCCGAGCGGGCGCTCGAAACCTCGAAATTGCGGCGCGAGGTGTCCGACCTCAAGCAGCGCAGCGGCGAAACCTTCGACCTGATCGGCATGTCGTCGGCGATGAGCCAGCTGCGCCAGACCATCGAGCGCGTGGCGCCGACCAACAGCCGCGTCATGATCATCGGTCCGTCCGGCTCGGGCAAGGAGCTCGCCGCGCGCGCCATCCACACGCTGTCGACGCGCAAGGGCGCGCCGTTCGTGACGCTGAGCGCGGCCAACATCACGCCCGAGCGCATGGAGATCGAGCTGTTTGGCACCGAATCGAACGGCACCGAGCGCAAGGTCGGCGCGCTTGAAGAGGCGCACCGCGGCATTCTCTACATCGACGAAGTGGCCGACATGCCGCGCGAGACGCAGAACAAGATTTTGCGCGTGCTGGTCGAACAGCAGTTCGAGCGGGTCGGCGGCACCAAGCGGGTCAAGGTCGACGTCCGCATCATCTCCTCGACCTCGCAGAACCTGGAGGCGATGATCGCCGACGGCCGTTTTCGCGAAGACCTCTATCACCGCCTGGCGGTGGTTCCGGTCATGGTGCCGGGCCTGGCCGAGCGGCGAGAGGACATTCCCTATCTCGTCGACAATTTCATGAAGCAGATCGCTCGCCAGGCCGGCATCAAGCCGCGCCGCATCGGCGACGATGCGCTTGCCGTGCTGCAGGCGCACAACTGGCCGGGCAATGTCCGCCAGCTGCGCAACAATGTCGAACGGCTGATGATCCTGGCGCGTGGCGACGATATCGATGCGCCGATCACCGCCGACCTGTTGCCGTCGGAGATCGGCGATGTCATGCCGCGCACGCCGAACCAGTCCGACCAGCACATCATGGCGCTGCCGCTGCGCGAGGCGCGCGAACAGTTCGAGAAGGACTATCTGATCGCCCAGATCAACCGTTTCGGCGGCAACATCTCGAAGACGGCGGAATTCATTGGCATGGAGCGCTCGGCGCTGCACCGGAAACTGAAGTCGCTGGGGGTCTGATCCCCATTGTTGTTGGTCCAGCGGGCCGTGGCCCGTGCAATTGCCGGTTACGGCAGCGGCGGAATCGCCTAGAAATAGCGAGACTGTTCTGAGGGATAACCCATGCCGCGCACTGCCTATGTGAACGGGCGCTATGTCGCCCATGCCGACGCTGCCGTGCATATCGAGGATCGCGGCTATCAGTTCGCCGACGGCGTCTACGAGGTCTGCGAGGTGGCGCAGGGCTTTATCGTCGACATGCCGCGCCATCTTGCCCGGCTGAACCGCTCGCTTAGCGAATTGTCGATCGACTGGCCGGTCACCAAGGGCGTGCTGCCGCTTCTTCTGCGCGAGATCGTGCGGCGCAACCACGTCGTCAACGGCCTGGTTTATGTCCAGGTTACGCGCGGTGTTGCCAGCCGCGACTTCGTTTTCCCGGCCGATACACCGTCATCGCTGGTGATTACGGCCAGAAAGGCCGACCCGGCGGCGGCCGCCAAGCGAGCCGAGGCGGGCATCAAGGTCATCACCGTGCCGGAAAACCGTTGGGACCGGGTCGACATCAAGAGCACCGGCCTGCTGCCCAACGTGCTGGCCAAGCAGAAAGCCAAGGAGGCCGGCGCCCAGGAAGCCTGGTTCGTCGACACCGATGGCAACGTCAAGGAGGGCGGCTCGTCCAACGCCTGGATCGTTACAAGGGACGGCGTTCTGGTTACCCGGCCGGCGGAGCATGGCATCCTGCGCGGCATCACCCGCACGACCATGTTCGAAGTGGCGGCAAATCTCGGGTTGACGATCGAGGAGCGCGGTTTTTCAGTCACTGAAGCCAAGGCTGCGCGAGAAGCTTTCATCAGTTCGGCAACGACAATCGCCATGCCGGTCGTGGCAATCGACGGTGCCGCGGTCGCCAATGGGCACCCCGGTTCGATAACACTTTCATTGCGGCAAGCCTTTTTTGACGTTGCGGAAAAAAGTCCAGCCTGATAACCGCACAGACGGACTGCACATCAATATATCTCGTTCTGCTTGTCGTTACTGACGGCAAGGGGGTGTTTGCAAGCTTGACATGTGCCCGCTAATTTGGCGCATTGGCCTGCAAACCGAAGGGGATCGGCGAAAGACAAGAACAATGGCGGAACGATCGCAAAACCTTCAGGACCTGTTCCTGAATTCTGTTCGCAAGAGCAAAAATCCACTCACCATCTTTCTCATCAACGGCGTCAAGCTGACCGGCGTGGTCACTTCCTTCGACAATTTTTGTGTTCTGCTGCGCCGTGACGGCCACTCCCAGCTCGTCTACAAGCATGCCATTTCCACGATCATGCCGAGCCAGCCGGTTCAGATGTTCGATGGCGAGGAAAGCCAGGGCGCCTGATTGGCACGTGAAAAAGACGCGGACCGCGGCGTCCGCGGGAAACCAGCACATAATTCCGGGACGGAAGCCACAGGTCCGACCCGGGCGGTTGTCATTGTGCCGGTGCTTACCCGGCATCAGCGCAACGATGACGAAACGAACCGTCCACGGCTGACGCGTTCGGCGGATGCGCGCCACGACGAAGCGGTCGGCCTTGCCCGCGCCATCAACCTGGATCTGATCCACACGGCGGTGGTCACCGTCAACGATCCACGCCCGGCAACCTTGCTCGGCAGCGGCAAGGTCGCGGAATTCGCCGAGATCGTCAAAGAGGGTCACGCGGAGGTGGTCATCGTCGACCATCCGCTGACGCCGGTGCAGCAGCGCAATCTCGAAAAAGAAATGAATGCCAAGGTGCTCGACCGCACCGGACTGATCCTGGAGATTTTTGGCGAGCGCGCGCGGACCAAGGAGGGCACGCTGCAGGTCGAACTTGCCCATCTCAACTACCAGAAGGGCCGCCTGGTGCGGAGCTGGACCCACCTTGAACGCCAGCGCGGCGGAGCCGGCTTCCTCGGCGGCCCCGGCGAAACCCAGATCGAATCGGACCGGCGGCAGCTGCAGGAAAAAATCATCAAGCTCAAGCATGAGCTGGAAACGGTGCGCCGCACCCGCGACCTGCACCGGGCCAAGCGCAAGAAGGTGCCGTTCCCGGTGGTGGCGATCGTCGGCTACACCAATGCCGGCAAGTCGACGCTGTTCAACCGGCTGACCGGGGCCGACGTGCTGGCCGAAGACATGCTGTTTGCCACGCTCGACCCGACGCTGCGCCGCGTGCGCCTGCCGCACGGCACGCCGATCATCCTGTCGGACACAGTCGGCTTCATTTCGGACCTGCCGACGCATCTGGTCGCCGCCTTCCGCGCCACGCTGGAAGAGGTCGTCGAGGCCGATCTGGTCATCCACCTGCGCGATATTTCGGATCCGGATACCGCAGCGCAAGCCGAGGACGTCGAGCGCATTCTCGCCGATCTCGGCGTCGATGCCGGCGATGCCAAGCGCGTCGTCGAAGTGTGGAACAAGGTCGACCTGCTCGACGACGGCAACCGCGAGCGTCTGCTTGCCGACGGCACTGACGCCAACAAGGCGCCGCCGATCGCCATCTCGGCCGTCACCGGCGAAGGCATCGATGCGCTGAAGGCGCTGATCGAGACCAGGATGTCGGGCGAACTCGAGGAATTGACGGTGACGATCGAACCGGCGCAGTTCGGCCTTGTCGACTGGCTCTACCGCAATGGCGACGTCGTTTCGCGGGTAGACAATGAGGATGGCAGCGCAACCATTGCACTCAAGGCTACGCACAGCGCGCGGCATGAGATCGAAAGCCGATTGCACCGCAAAAACAGGCAGTAAGCCTGATTATTTCGCGCTCTTGGCCTGCTGCCAGAGCGCTTCCATCTCGTCCAGCGTGGCTTTTTCGAGCGTGCTTCCCGATGCATCGATCGCGCGCTCGACATAGTGGAAGCGCGAGCGGAACTTTTCGTTGGTGCCGCTGAGCGCCGCTTCCGAATCGAGGTTGAGGTGACGGCCCAGGTTGACGACGGCAAACAGCATGTCGCCGAATTCGTCCTTGATCTCAGCCGTTTCGCCCTTGGCCAGCGCCTCGCGCAATTCGCCGATCTCTTCCTCGATCTTGTCGAGGATGGGTGCTGCCTCGCTCCAGTCGAAACCGACACGGGCAGCCTTTTCCTGCAGCTTTAGCGCCCGCGTCAAAGCGGGCAGGGCGACGGGCACGCTGTCCAGGAACCCCTTGCCATTGTCTTCGGGGTCGAGGCCGCGGGCGAGGCGGGCGCTTCGCTTTTCGGCTTTTTCCTCAGCCTTGATCTTTTCCCACATGCCCTTTGCCATGCCGGCGCTGCGCGCCTTCTCGTCGCCGAAGACATGCGGATGGCGGCGGATCATCTTGGTGGTGATGGCCTCGACCACATCACCGAAGGCAAAATCGCCGGCTTCCTCAGCCATCTGCGCGTGGTAGACGACCTGCAGCAGGAGATCGCCGAGTTCGTCGCGCAGATCGTCGAGATCGCCGCGCGCAATGGCGTCGGCCACCTCATAGGCTTCCTCGATCGTATAGGGCGCGATGGTCGAGAAATCCTGCTCGATGTCCCAGGGACAACCGGTCTTCGGCGCCCTGAGCGCCGCCATGATCTCGATCAGCCGGGAAATGTCGCGCGAAGGTTTCATGCGGCGAATGCTATCCCGCTGCCTGTCGTGCGGCCAACGGCGTCAGCCGGAGAGGGGAGATTGTCCACAGCGAGCTTCAGCCGAGTACCGACACAACCGCCTTGGCGAGGTCATCCATGCCGTCCTCGGGCAGGCCGGCGACGTTGATGCGGCTGTCGCCGACCATGTAGACGCCATACTCCGCACGCAGCCGCTCGACTTGCGCCTCGGTCAGGCCAAGCCTGGAAAACATGCCGCGATGGCTGGCGATGAAGTCGAAGCGGTCGGAGTTGGACTGCCGGCGCAGCGCGTCGGCGAACTGGACGCGCAGCCTCAGCATGCGCAGCCGCATCTCCTCCAGCTCCGCCTCCCAGTCGGCGCGAAGGCCATCATCTTCCAGCACCATGCGCACGGCGGCGGCGCCATGGTCCGGCGGCATCGAATACATGGCGCGCGCCGCCGCCAGCATCTGGCTCATCGCCACATCGGCTTGCGCACCATCCTTCGCCAGGATCATCGCCGCGCCGACGCGGTCGCGGTAGACGGCAAAGTTCTTCGAGCAGCTCGAGGCAACGACCATTTCAGGCACCTTGCCCGCGAGAAGGCGCAAGCCGGCCGCATCGGCGTCCAGGCCTTCGCCAAAGCCCTGATAGGCAATGTCGACAAAGGGCAACAGCCCGCGCTCGACGACAAGATCGGTGACGCTGGCCCATTGCGCGATATCGAGATTGGCGCCGGTCGGGTTATGGCAGCAGCCATGCAGCAGCACGATATCGCCGGGCTCGGCTGCGCCAAGCGTTGCCAGCATCTCGTCGAAGCGCACCGCGCCGGAAACGGCATCGAAATAGGGATAATCGCGCACCTTGAGGCCGGCCCCGCGCATCACCGGCGGGTGGTTCGGCCATGTCGGGTCCGACAGCCAGACGGTTGCGTCGGGGCGGGTCCGCTTCAACAGCTCCGCCACCAGCCGCAGCGCGCCGGAACCGCCAGGCGCTTGCGCGGCGCGGATGCGCGTCATGTCGGCAGCGGGGCCGAAGGCCAGCTTGACCATCGCCGTGTTGAAGCCGGTGTCGCCGGCAAGGCCGAGATAGGTCTTGGTGTCCTGGTCCTGCAGCAACCGCTTCTCGGCCTCGCGCAGGGCGCGCATGACCGGCGTCCTGCCGTCGCGGTCCTTGTAGACGCCGACGCCGAGATCGATCTTGCCGGGGCGCGGATCGGCGCGATAGAGGCCGATCAAGGCGATGATCTTGTCAGCCGGGGCAGGTTGCAGGGTCTCGAACATCAATACGGCTCCAATGGCGGCGGAGTAATACGCAAAGCGGCCGCGTTTCGCCAGTGCTTCCATCTGCGCCAGTCCGCTAGCGTACTGGACCGTTACGCCAAGCTTTGTCTGTACGGCAGGGGTCGGCGGCTATGGCGACGGGTTCATTCCAATCCGCCGGATAAGCACCCGTCCAATCACGGCGAGACCGATGCCGGTCAGCAGGGAGAAACCGCCGAGCATGCCGGCCAGCCCGGCAAGGAACCAGCGTCCGGCGAAGCTGTCGACGGAGGCATTTTGCGGATTGGTTGGGTCGTAAGCGACAGGGACGCTGTCGCCATCACCCCAGAACGAGCTGTGGACGGCATTGTTGAAGCGGATGACGGTGCCGTCGGCGGTCGAGAACTCGATGCGGGGATTGTATTCGGCGGCGACAATCCTGCCTGTCGCCGAAGCGGTACGAGGGCCGTACATCTCGACGATGGCCAGCACGCCGGAAGCGATCAGTCCGACAATGCCAAAGATGATGAACACCCTGCCGACGATCGGCAACGCTGCAAAACCCGTTACACGACTACCATTGGCCATCTTTTGCTCCTGGGACAGACGGATAAGGCTAGACTTCATCCATAAAGCAAACATCTGCCGCACGGGAGATGGGTAAGTGCGCAGCGGACTTCTGATTGCATGATGCCTATTGTGGCGACGCAAAAAAGTTTTGGTGGCGATGGATTAAGATCCCCGCCTGTTTCGTAAACGGGGCATGAAACGGTCGATGCCACGCTTCGATATTGTCGGACAGCTGGGTTCGCTCAGGCGCTACGCACGCTCGCTGACGCGCGACGGCACTGACGCCGAGGATCTGGTGCACGATGCGCTGGTGCGCGCCTACGAGCGGCGCGACACATTCCGCTCGGGCGGCAATCTGCGGGCATGGTTGCTGTCGATCGTCCACAACGCTTTCATCGACAAGATGCGCTCGCGCCGGTCGGAAGCAGCGCGTGTCGAGCAGGCCGGCTATCTCACCGATGCCAGCACCCCGGCGCCTCAGGAACATTCCGTGCGACTGGCGCAGGTGCGCGAGGCCTTTTTCAGTCTGCCGGAGGAGCAGCGTTCGGCGCTGCATCTGGTCGCCATCGAGGGCCTTTCCTACCAGCAGGCCGCCGACGCCAGCGGGGTGCCGCTGGGCACGCTGATGTCGCGCATCGGCAGGGCGCGCGCAGCACTGCGCGAGATGGAAAACGCTGCACCTTCGCCGGCCAAAAGCCATCTGAGGATCGTGGGAGACCCGTCATGACCGACCTGTTGCGGGACCCGGTGACCGATACCGATCTCGATTCTTATGTCGACGACCAGCTGGATGTCGCGCGCCGCATCGAGGTCGAGGCGTTCCTCTCAGTTCGTCCGGAGGCTGCGGCGCGGGTGATGTCCGACTTGAGGACGCGCGACGAACTGCGCCTGGCGCTGGCTGCTTCCACAGGCATGGCGCGGCCGGCGACGACTGAAGTCGCGCGCCGGCTGGGCAGGGGACTGGCCAGTCGCCGCGTCTTCGCCGTGCTGCAGCGGGTGGCCGCGGTCGCCGTCTTTGTCGCTGCCGGCTGGCTGGCGAACGGCCTCTTCGGGCCGCTGCTGGTGACCAAGGTCGTGGCTTCGCCGCCGCCGCCCGCCTATGTCGAAGAAGCGATCCGGGCGCACAAGACGACGCTCATGCGCGAGGCGATGCCCTCGCAGCTGGAGGCGCCCAACTACAATGGCGACGAAATCCGCGCCGCCACCGCAATCGTCATGCCATCGCTGCCCAAGGACTGGAAGGTCCGCGACGTGCAGATCTATCCGTCGCGCTTCGGGCCGAGCGTCGAAGTGGCGCTGGAGACGAAGGATATGGGGCTGGTCTCGCTGTTTGCGATCCGGCCCGGAACCTTCGACGTGGTCAAGCCTGCCATCGCGCCCTCCGGCGACATCTCCTCTGCCTATTTCCAGATCGGCGAGGTCGCGTACGCGGTCGTCGCGCGCAGCGATGTCCACGACCTCGACCGCGCCGCCGAGACGCTTGCCAAGACACTTTACTGATCAGGACACTTTACTGAGACCACATAAGGAGAACCCGCATGAATACCCCTGACCTCGGATACCGCATGGGCACTGGCGCGCGCGCCGGCGCCGTCTATGACGAGGGCCTGCGCAGCCACATGCTGCGTGTCTATAACTATATGGGCATCGGCCTCGTCGTCACCGGCATCGTCGCCATGGTGGTCGCTTCGACGCCGGCCCTCTACGTGCCGATCTTTTCCAGCCCGCTGAAATGGGTGGTGATGCTGGCGCCGCTCGCCTTCGTGCTGCTGTTCTCGTTCAAGATGCAGACGATGTCGGCGGCGAGCGCCCAGTTGATGTTCTGGGCCTTCTGCGCGGTGATGGGCCTGTCGCTGGCTTCGGTGTTCCTGGTCTTCACCGGCACCAGCATCGCGCGCACCTTCTTCATCACCGCCACGATGTTCGGCGCCACCAGCCTCTACGGCTACACGACCAAGCGCGACCTGACCCAGTTCTCGTCCTTCCTGATCATGGGCCTGATCGGTGTGGTGATCGCCAGCGTCGTCAACATCTTCCTTGGCTCGACCGCGCTGCAGTTCTCCATTTCGGTGATCGGCATCGCGGTGTTCGTTGGCCTGACCGCCTGGGACACGCAGACGATCAAGGAACAGTATGCGGAGAATTTCGACGCGGAATCGCAGCAGAAGCTCGCCGTCTTCGGCGCGCTGTCGCTCTACCTGAACTTCGTCAACATCTTCCAGCTGCTGCTGAACTTCACCGGCGAACGCGAATAGTCGAACCGTAGCAGGGCAACAATCTCGATCTCGCAGTGGCCGGAGGAGAATCTCCGGCCACTGTCGTTTTTGCCGTCGAGACATCGCTCCTCTATCAGCGCGATGTCGCTGCGCCCTTGAGTCCATGGGGGCTTTTGCTAACCTGCCGCTCGCACGCAGCTTTCCGCGAGAACGCATGGAACAAGTGACGCTTCACGGCGACGGCATCTCGGCAACCATTGTCGGGCAGGGGGCCGAGCTCGTCTCCTTGCGCAATGCCGAGGGTCTGGAGTTTTTGTGGCAGGCCGGGCCGGAATGGCGGCGGCATTCGCCGGTGCTGTTTCCGATCGTCGGCCGGCTGAAGGGGGACCAGCTTCGCCATCGGGGCCGGGTCTATCCCCTGACGCAGCACGGATTTGCCCGCGACAAGCCATTTGTGTGGGCTGACGCGAGCCCCCGATCCTGCGCGCTGGTGTTGACCGACGATGCCGATACACGCACGCGCTATCCGTTCGCCTTTCGCCTTGCCATCACCTACACGCTCGAGCGTCGCGAACTTGGTGTGAGCTTCGAGATTGCCAACACCGGCGACGAGACGCTGCCAGCCTCCATCGGTGCACATCCGGCTTTCAATTGGCCATTGCAGCCGGGGCTCGCCAAGACAGACTACCACCTGACCTTTGCCCAGAACGAGCCGGCGCCGATCCGCCGGCTGAAGGATGGCCTGGTGGTGGCTGCACCACAGCCGACGCCCATCGAAGGCAAAACGCTGGCGCTTTCCGAACAGCTGTTCGAGGCAGACGCCGTGATCCTCGACCGGCCGGCCAGCACCAGCGTGCGCTATGCCGCCCGTAACGGTGCGGCGATCGAGATGTCGTGGCAGGGTTTTAGGGAATTGGGCATCTGGTCGAAGCCGGGCGGCGCTCCGTTCCTGTGCATCGAACCCTGGCATGGCCTCGCCAGCCCCGTCGATTTCGATGGTGAGTTCGCGGACAAGCCGGGCGTGATGCTGATCGCGCCCGGTGAAAAGCGCGTGCTGAGCTATCAGGTACGGCTCGAGCATGCGCCGCTGTGACCGATGAACCAGAGACAGGCGCGATGAAACTTGGCTTCATCGGCACGGGTGCCCTTACAGCGGCCATTGTCAGCGGGCTCAAATCCGTCGCGGATAACTCCGTCTCCGTGCTGCTGTCGCCGCGCAATGAAGAGATCGCCGCAGAGCTGGCAGCCCGTTATCCGGATGTGCGTATCGCTGATGACAATCAGGCGGTTCTCGATCAATGCGACCTGGTCATGCTGGCTGTCCGGCCGCAAATTGCGCATGACGTCCTGCCGGGTTTGCGGTTTCGGCGCGAGCATCACCTCATCAGCTTGATCGCCACGCTGCCGCGCGAGGAGATTGCCCGCTTGACCGCACCCGCGCACCAGGTGACGAAAGCGCTGCCCATGCCGATGATCGCCCACCGGCTGGGGGCAACGATCATCTGCCCGCCGGATGCCACTGTCGCTGCCTTGTTCGGCAATCTGGGGAAAGTGATCGAGGTCGAGAACTCAGCCGAATTCAACGCGTTGAGCGTGGCCACCGCAACCTATGCCAGCTACTTCAGATATCTCGATACGATCAACAGCTGGCTCAAGAGGAATGGCGTGGAGGAAGGGAAGGGGCGCGATTACATCGCCTCGCTTTTCAAAGCCTTGGGAAGCGCTCCTGATATGTCGCCGGATGCCGACTTCATGCATCTGGCGCAGGACTATGCGACGCGCGGCGGCATCAACGAACAGGTTCTTCGCGAACTCACGGCGCGAAACGTGTTCGAGGCGCTCACCGAGAGCCTGGACGGCGTACACCGGCGCATCGTCGGCGATACGCCTTGATGGGCGGCACCTTGAAGTTCCCTGATGATCAGGAGTATGGCTCCAACGGATGTTCCGGACCGTTTCGGGAGGGTCGGCGGGTGCCTGGATGCTTGAAATTGGGCTTTGTGGCAGCGGCGCTGGCTGTGCTGATTGTCTTTCCGGTCGCTGCCGCCGACATCGACCGCGCCAGCATCTACCGCGCGCAGTCGGTGACCAGCGGCACTGGCGAGGAGAACCGGGCGTGGGGCCTGGCGCCGTGCCTTGAAGAGGTGCTGGTCAAGGTTTCCGGCGACCCGCGGCTGATCGGCGACCCGCGTGTTGCGGACATGAGCCGGCACGCGGCCGACTATGTCACTGGTGTCGGCTACCGCGACCTGCTCAACAACCGCCCGCCGCATGACGAGCAGGGCACCCACGACCGGCCGCATTACATCACCGCCGATTTCGACCCGGACGAGATCGATGCCTTGCTGGCGTCGCTCGGGCGCAAACCGTGGGCGGTGCCGCGGCCAAAAATCGTCGCACTGCTGGATGTAAGGCCGATGAAAGGCGACGGCTTCACGCTGGTGCGCGATGGCGGCGGCGAGCTTGCGGCGGATATGCGCGTTGCGCTGGCGGACGCGGCGCACCGGACCGGTTTGCCGCTGGAGTTGCCTCGGCCGTCCGACGTCGCGCTCGCCGACGTGGCCAACACGCTGGATGGGGACGCCCTGCTTGCCGGCACTTTGGTATGGCGCCAGGAAGCGCTGGGCTGGGTCGGCGACTGGCGGCTCAGCTTCAAGGATAAGGACTATCGCTGGCAGGTACGTGGCGTCAGTTTCGACGATGCGTTCCGCAACGCCACGCGCGGAACGCTGCAGATCCTGTCGGGGAATGGACAGCCGGAAGCCGTCACGCCCTGACTTCAAGGGAACCTTCTTGCCGGAGCACCGTAAACAAAGTGGCGGGCAAGCTTTGAGCAAGGAGGTAGAATTGCAACATCGCCGGATCGACATTGACGGAAACAGCATCTTCTATCGCGAAGACGGCCCGCCTGATGCTCCCGTCCTTCTCCTGCCGCACGGCTATCCGTGCTCGTCCTATCAATTCCGACGGTTGATGCCGGCACTTGCCGATCGCTGGCATACATTCGCGCCGGACTTTCCCGGCTTTGGCTATAGCGCCACGCCCGAAATGTTGGTTTTTGGCTATGATTTCGATGCCTATGCCGAGTTTCTGACAGCTTTCGCCGATGCGCTCGGCATGTCGCGCTATGCTCTCTGGCTGCACGATTATGGCTCGCAGATCGGACTGCGCCACGCCATCGCACATCCCGAGCGCATAGCGGCACTCATCATCCAGAACGGCGATATATACCAGGATGTTCTCGGGCCGAAATACGCTGGGATAAAAGCCTATTGGAAGGAAAAGACGCCCGAAAAGCACCGGCCGTTGGAAGAGGCGGTGAGCGAGGAGGGGTTCCGGCACGAGTTTGTCGGAGAGGTGGATTACGCTGTAGCCGAGCGCGTGCCTCCCGATCTTTGGAAACTCCACTGGCCTTTGATGGACACGCCGATCCGCCGGCGGCTCGCGGTCGGCCTGATGGAGAAGCTGGAGGCGAACCTCGGCTGGTTCCCGCGCTATCAGAGCTATCTGCGCGAGCACCAACCGCAGACGCTCATTGTCTGGGGCCCCGAGGATGGTTACATGCCGGCACAATCGGCGCATGCCTACCACCGCGATTTGCCGGAAGCAGAACTTCATCTCATCGGCGGCGCCGGCCACTGGCTGCTCGAAACCCATTTCGATGAGGCGCTTCCCCTGGTGCGCGATTTTCTGGCGCGCGTCCACAGTCAGGAAGCGAAAGGGACGGGCCGGGCGTAGACCCCTCCGTTGCGGCCATCGGATCGATCTGCAACCATGGCGCCATGATGGAAAAGTCTGCCGCGCCCTGGCCACTGCTGCAAATCGCGATCGAGCCGAAGTCGCGGGCCGATCAGGAGAAGCTGCTTGTCACTTCGTCCAAGCTCGCGCCTGACGACCGCGACCCGTCCGCTGCCGTGGCCATGGCCAGATGACGTCGCCAAAATTCTCCTCGCGGGCAGGGTTCCTTGTCGGCCTCGGCATCACGCCCGTCGCCTTTTTCCTGGCGCTCTATTCGGCCGGAGCCGGGCATGGCGACTATGGGCTGGCGCGACTTCTCTATCCGGTCCCCATGCTGGCAACGCTGTTGACCAACACTACGATCACCGGCCTTTCGATCGGATTGGCTGCGCTGCAGTTTCCCGCCTATGGGGCATTTGTTGCGGGCGCCGGCGGCTCCAGATGGCTGGCCCTTGGCGTCTTCCATCTTGTTGCAATCGCAGCAGCCTTCAGCGGCCTCCTGGAAAGCTTCTCGGGATGACGCTCCTGTTCGTTATCCTGGTGCCAGCCCGTCGAGCAGGAAGTCGAGGCCTTTGCGAAGGCGCCATCCCAATCGCTAAGGGGAGAGGGGGGAACCGACCTGAAGCAGCCGCTCGTTAATGAGGCGATCATCCCATACCTGCACCTCGATGAACTTGTCGTACTTCATCGTTGGATCGGTCTTCCAGCGCTCACCGGGCATCCCAAATTCGGCCACGACGGCTTCGATCTCACCAAGAGTAAACACTTGCCCGTGGTATCGCTTTCGTTGGGGGCGAAGATCGTCACGCGTCGCGATCGGGAGACTTGCCATGCTGTCCGGATAGGTGAAAGTGAGCGTCTCCGGTGGGAACTCTCGCAGTCGCATAACGAGTCGGCTTGGCCGTGACGGGTCTTTGCCGTCGGCAAAGTCGCCAAGAAAGAAATAGACCGGACGCTCTAGCTTCGTGGGCCCAAGCAGTCGGCGCCGTTCTCGAATGAGCCATTCCTCCGTTAATCGTCGCCTCTCCAAGTAGTTTGGTTTGATAGCGCGCAGCCCAGACGCTCTGATCTCGTCAAGAACCCGTTCTGCCTGCTCTTCGGAAAGCTCGCAAACATTTCTGCACGGTCCTCGACGGGGATCGTAGTTGTGAGTGATGACCTCGGGGAACGATTCCATTCGGGGAAGCTATACGAACCGCGCGTCAGCAGGCCACATCGCTGCCAGATGGATGCCCTTGAGGGTACCCGTTGGGACGTTGTCGGCAAATCATGCGTTGTATCGCAGCCATGGGATGGTGACCGCCCAGTGAGCCGCCGGCCTGCATCTCAGTCAGCAGGGCGTATATTGGCACGCCGCTAATGGAAGCAGCAGCCACATATGAAAGTCGCATAAGATAGATTATGGAACTTATTACATGAGGCTGCAGCTGGGAAATGACGCGGACTTTCATAGGCTTGGCATGATCGACGCGTGTTGCCTTGAGCCGATGGCCAACGCTACGCTGTGTCGATGACGACAGGAAAGCGTGACATCGAAGCGGCGATCGAAGTGTTCGTGCACGGCTTCAGTACCGATAAGAGCCGTTCCTTTCCCTACGAGGCCAGCCGCGTCGGACCCTTGTGGCTGATGCGCGATGCCGAGCGCAAGAATGCACGCGATTACCGTGACGAAGAATGGATCGTCCATGACGTCGCCGCCGAGGAAGCCGATGCCATCGTGCGGCAGCATGCGCGGCCGAGCTTTGCCGTTTCGGTCGTGATCGCGAATGATGGCCCGGACGAACCAACGCGAACGGCCTACAAGGCGCTCGGCTACCGGCTGCTGCGGACGGAAGGCTTTTTCGTCCAGTCGCTGCGCCAAATTCCAGACCCGCCAGCAATCGTCTCTATCGAACGCGTGAGGACGGCTGAACGCGCTGCACAACTGGGAAAGGTCATACGCAGGCGGACACTTCCAGACGATCAACTCGGCGACGATGCGCCGTTTCGCCAGTATGTGGCGCTCGATGGCGACGCCATCGTCGGGCGTGTGCGCAGCATAGACGCCGTCGGCGCCACATGGTGCTCGGCAATGTTTGTCGAGCCTTCGCACCGGCGTCGAGGCATCGGCCAGGCGCTGATGGCCAAAATGCTGCATGACGACAAAGCGCATGGGTCGCGGTGCTCGATGCTGTTGGCGACGCCGGAGCGCTGCTTTATCCCCGCATGGGCTATGAGCGGATTGGAACGCTGCTGATCTTCGCACTGAAGAACCGAACGTCCTTATAAAGATCTGCTCGTATCATGCTGTCTCATAAAGGAATTTCGATCACCATGCCGTCATAGGCCGGAGTGACGTTGGCCGGCACCTCGGCCTTCACCGTGGCATAGTCGAGCGGCACATGCATATGCGTCAGCACGGCCTGTTTCGACGCCAGTTTTTCAATCCAGCCAAGCGCCTGACCGAGCGACAGATGACTGGGATGGGTATGGTACTGCAAGGCATCGATGACCAGCATGTCCAGGCCGCGCAGCCGCTCGGCGGTGGTATCCGGGAAGTCGCTTATATCGGGGCAGTAGGCCAGCCCGCCGATGCGGAAGCCGAGCGAAATGATGTCGCCATGGATCTGCGGCAGCGGCTCGAGGGTGAGGGCACCGCCCTCGCCTTCGATCGTCACCGCCCTTGCGTGATCGATGATGTGCGGCCTGACGATCGGCGGATAGGAGCTGCCAAGCGGCGTCTCGAAGCAATAGCCGAACGCTTCGCGCAGCCTGAGCATGGTCGGCTGGTCGGCATGGACATCGATCAAATGGCGCTGCTCCAGCACGTAGCCGCGCAGATCGTCGATGCCGTGGATGTGGTCGGCGTGCGGATGCGTATAGACGACGGCGTCGATGCGCCGGACCGCCGCCATCAGCATCTGCTCACGGAAATCAGGCCCGGTGTCGATGACGACCGTGGTTCTGGCGCCGTTGGCTGCTATCCGCTCGACGAGCGCGGCTGAGCGTGTACGCCGGTTTTTCGGATTGGCCGGGTCGCAATTGCCCCAATCGCCGGTGATGCGCGGCGTGCCAGGTGACGAGCCGCAGCCGAGGATGGTGAGGCGCAGCCGGTCGCTCATGCGTCAGAGCCCGGCGGGCCGCGGCATCTTGCCGAACAGCCGGAAGAAGTTCGCCGTCGTCAGCGTCGCGATCTCGGCTTCGCCAACGCCGACCGTCTCCGCCAGCACCTTGGCTGTATGCGCGACATAGGCCGGCTCGTTGCGTTTGCCGCGGAACGGCACCGGCGCCAGATACGGCGCGTCGGTCTCGACCAGCAGCCGGTCATGCGGCACATCGGCTGCGATGGCGCGTAAATCGGCGGAGTTCTTGAAGGTCAGTATGCCCGAGAAGGACACATAGCCGCCAAGCGCCACGCCGACCTCTGCCAGCCGTCGCCCCGACGAAAAACAATGCAGGATGAAGGGGAAGGCGCCCTTCCCTGTTTCGTCTTCGAGGATGGCAGCCATATCGTCGTCGGCATCGCGCGAATGGATCACCAGCGGCAGCCCGGACTCGCGCGCGGCCGATATGTGAGTGCGAAAGCCCTGCGCCTGCGCGTGGCGTGGCGCCTTGTCGTAGAAATAATCCAGCCCGGCCTCACCGATCGCCACCACCTTCGGGTGCGCGGACAGGCGCACAAGGTCCTCAGCCGTCACATCCAGCTCTTCGCCGGCATTGTGAGGATGGGTGCCGACCGAGCAATAGATTTCGTCGAAACTCTCGGCAATCTCAAGCACTTGCGCAAACCGCTTCACGCGTGTCGAGATGGTCACCATGCGACCTATACCGGCAGCCTTT
The DNA here is from genome assembly GCF_040323635.1 of Mesorhizobium sp. M0037. Classification (NCBI taxonomy): domain Bacteria; kingdom Pseudomonadati; phylum Pseudomonadota; class Alphaproteobacteria; order Hyphomicrobiales; family Phyllobacteriaceae; genus Mesorhizobium; species Mesorhizobium sp. M0037. Next base: position 111,934 of record NZ_JAMYVB010000010.1, read on the forward strand.
GCGCGGGCGACGATGGCCGCCCGCTCCTCGGCGAAATCCGGAAAGTCGAGATGACAATGGCTGTCGACGAGCATCAGGCGCTCGCCTCAGGGTTTTCGACATAACGCGGAAACACGCCCTCCGGCGCGGGCAGCGCCGTGCCGGGCACCAGCGCATAGTCGGCATGGACATGCGCGAAGTCACGCTTGTCCGCCGGCACCGCCAGCAGGTCCAGCAGCTTGCCGGCCGACCCCGGAATGTAGGGCTGGCACAGCAATGCCACGCGCCGCACCAGTTCGGCGGTCGTCCACAGCACCGTTTCCATACGCGCCGGATCGGTCTTCTTCAGCGCCCAGGGCGCCTGCGAGGCGAAGTAGCGATCCGCTTCCGCCACAACGCCGAAGATCGCCGCCAACGCGAGATGGATGCCCTGTTCCGCCATCGCCTGGCGCGCGGTACCCAGCGCTTCCACCGCCTGGTCGAGGATCGCGCTGTCGGCTTCGGTCAGCTCGCCGCGATGCGGCACCACGCCGCCGCAGTTCTTGGCGATCATCGACAGCGAGCGCTGCGCCAGATTGCCGAGACCGTTGGCGAGATCGGCATTTGTGCGGTTGACGATCGCGTCATGGCTGTAGCTGCCGTCCTGGCCGAATGGCACCTCACGCAAGAAGAAATAGCGCACCTGGTCGAGGCCGTAATGCTCGACCATGGTGAAGGGGTCTACGACATTGCCGACCGACTTCGACATTTTCTCGCCGCGGTTGAACAGGAAGCCATGCGCGAAGACGCGCTTCGGCAGTTCGATGCCGGCCGACATCAGGAAAGCCGGCCAGTAGACGGCATGGAAGCGGACGATGTCCTTGCCGATAATGTGCGTGGCCGGCCAGTAGCGCCATTGCTCGGCCTTGGTGTCGGGATAGCCGGCAGCGGTGATGTAGTTGGTCAAGGCATCGACCCAGACATACATCACATGCTTGTCGTCGCCGGGCACCGGCACGCCCCAATTGAAGGTCGTGCGCGAGACCGAGATATCCTTGAGGCCGGATCTGACGAAGCTCATCACCTCATTTCGGCGCTCGGCCGGACCGACGAAATCGGGCTGGCTTTCGTACAGCGCAAGCAATTTGTCCTGATAGGCGGAAAGCCTGAAGAAGTAGCTTTCCTCCTCATTCCATTCGACCGGCGAGCCAAGCGGCTCGCGGCGCACGCCGTCGTCGCCGAGCGTGGTTTCGCTCTCTTCGAAATAGCCTTCCTGGCGGACCGAATACCAGCCACTGTAGCGGTCGAGATAGATGTCGCCATTGGCCGCCATCGCCTTCCAGATCGCCTGGCACGACTCGTAGTGGCGTGGTTCCGTCGTGCGGATGTAATCATCATTCGAGCCGCCCAGGACCTCTGTCATCGAACGGAAGATCGCCGAGTTGCGGTCGGCAAGCGCGAGTGGCGTTATGCCTTCCTTCTCGGCCGTCTGCTGCATCTTGAGGCCGTGTTCGTCAGTGCCGGTGAGGAAGAGCACGTCCTTGCCGTCCAGGCGCTGGAAGCGGGCCAGCGCGTCGGTCGCGATGACCGTATAGGCGTGGCCGATATGCGGCTTGCCGTTCGGATAGAAAATTGGTGTCGTGATGTAGAATGTGTCGCGTGACATGAATTAACCGTCATGAATGGCCGAATGAATGTGAGCGGTGGATATCGCATCGAGACGGCGATTGCCATCCCGCCGCAATGCCGAAACCGGTCACATTCGCATTGCGGAATTCAGGCGGTCGATCATGGTCAAGGCGTGCTGCTTCTTGTCAAGATTGTAGGTATCGGTCTCAGATATGGCGTTCAGCGCCTCGTGCCAAGTGTCGGACAGCGTTTTCGCCCGCGCGAGATCCCCAGCCAGCGCGGCTTCACTGGCGCCGGTGGAGAGCAGATCGAGCGCGCGGCGGTTGAAGATGTCGAACTGGATCGCCTGGTCGCGGCCGGCGACGGCCTCGGCAAGGCGATAGGCGCCGGCGATGTCGCTCTTGCCCGACGTGACCAGGGCGTCGAGCGTGCCGGCAATCTCCAGCCCGCCATATTGGGTCAGAAGGATCGCATTGCGGGCGCTGCCCCCTGCCCGTTCCGCCAATGCCGCGCGCGCGGCAGGATCGGAAGGTGGCGGCGGCTCGACGGTTTCCAGAACGCTCATCAGGCTGCCGGCATCGAGCGGCGTCAGCCGCACCATCTGGCAGCGCGAGCGGATGGTCGGCAAAAGGCTGCCCGGCGCATGCACGATGAGGATGAACAGCGTGCGGCTCGGCGGCTCCTCAAGGTTCTTCAGCAAGGCATTGGCGGCGTTGGTGTTCATGTCGTCGGCCGGATCGACGATCACCACCCGGTAGCTGCCGTCATGCGAGGTCAGCGACAGGAAGCGGTTGACCTTGCGGATCTCGTCGACGGTGACGACCGTCTTGAAGCTCTTGGTCTTGTCGTTCAGCGGCCTGGTCAGATGCAGCACGCCGGGATGCGCCCCTGTGGCGATCTGGCGAAACAGCGGTGAGGCCGGATCGGGAACGGCAAACACATCCGGCGCCTGGTCGAAGGCCGGATGCTTCAACAGATGGTGCGCCAGGTGAAAGGCAAGCGTCGCCTTGCCGATGCCGACCGGCCCGGCAAAGATCAACGCATGCGGCAGTTTTCCCGAGCGATAGGCGGCAGCGAGCATCGCGGCCGCCTGCTCATGGCCGACCAGGCGCAGCGTCTCGGACGGCTCCGGTACACCGTCCAGTGTGTCGTGCTGCTCGGGAGCGATGCGTTCGAAGATCATGCGGGCGCCGCCTGTCGGTTGCGCGCGGGCGCCCTCGCCTCAAGTGCGGCGAACACCACCGCGGTGATGACATCCTCCACCGCAGCGGGAGGCGCCGACGCGTCGATCACGATGCAGCGGTCCGGCTCGGCGGCTGCGATCGCCAGGAAGGCGTCACGGCGGCGCTGGTGGATGTCCAGCGTCTCCTTTTCGAAGCGGTCCGGACCGTCCTCGGCGCCACGCCGCGCGGCGGCGCGCCGCAAGCCCTCGGCGGGGTCAATGTCAAGGATCAGCGTCATGTCCGGCATCATGCCGTTGATGGCGACCTCCTCCAGAGCTTCCATGAAAGCCGGATCGAGGCCGCCGGTGACGCCCTGATAGACGCGCGACGAATCCAGGAAACGGTCGCAAAGCACGATGGAGCCGCGCTCCACCGCCGGCCGGATGACCTGCTCGACATGGTCGGAGCGTGCGGCGGCAAACAGCAGCGCCTCCATCTTCGGCCCGAAAGGCTCGGCGGCGCCGGACAGGAGCACGTGCCTGACCGCCTCGGCGCCGGGTGACCCCCCGGGTTCGCGGGTGAGGAGGACATCGTATTTCTTGGCGCGCATCTTCTGGGCCAGCCGCTCGATCTGCGTCGACTTGCCGGCGCCCTCGCCGCCTTCGAAGGTGATGAAAAATCCGCTTGCCAATCGAAAGGCCTTTGTCCTGCTTTGCGCTGGTGTCTTAGTCCGCGCCCGAGAAAAGGTCCACGCCGCGGGAACTCAACGCAGCCAGCCTACGGCCAGTTCCCTGGCGGCATCAAACGCGCGTTGCGGCAGTGTGCCGACGCCGACCGATTCGGCGGCGAAAAGCGGCGTTTCCTGGCTCAGCGTATCGCCGATCCAGACGCGCAGCGCGCCGACGGGTTGCCCCTCCTCCACCGGCGCCGATACCGGCCCCTGATAGACGATCCTGGCGGTCAGCTTGTCGCGGTTGGCGATCGGCAGCAGGACGTCGATCGGCGCCTTTGCCTTCAGCGCTACGCTGGATTTGGCGCCGCCGAACACCTGGGCCTCGCCGACCACTTCGTTGCTGGCGAAAATCTCGGTCTTCTCGAAGGAGCGGACGCCCCATTCGAGCAGCTTGCGCGCTTCCTCGGCGCGCTCGCGATCGTTGGCCAATCCGCTCATCGCCGCGAACACCCTGGTCCCGTCATGGCTGACCGAGCCGACGATGCCGAAACCGCCCGCCTCACTCGACCCGACCGCCAGCCCATCGGCACCGATGCCCATGGCCAGCAACGGGTTGCGGTTCTTTTGCGAGATCTTGTTCCAGGTGAAATCGGCCCGGCCGTAATAGAGATAGAGATCCGGATATTCGCGCCATATATGCAGGCCAAGCTGCGCCAGTTCGCGCACCGTCGTCTGCTGGCCGTCGGCCGGCAGGCCAGTCGAATTGACGAATGTCGATTTCGCGAGCCCGATCTGGCGGGCGCGATCGTTCATCTGCGCCGCGAAATTCTCTTCCGAACCGGCCATGCCTTCGGCCAGCACCATGCAGCCGTCATTGGCGGCCTGTATGGTGACCCCCTGGATCAGATCCTCGACCCGGATCGCCGATTTGAGCTTGGCAAACATGGTCGACGTTCCCGAAGGCGCACCGCCCTTGCGCCAGGCATTTTCCGAAACCACGAAGGTGTCGTCGAGGCTCATGCGCTTCGACTTGATGGCGTTGAAGACCATCTCCATCGTCATCAGCTTGGCCATCGAGGCCGGCGGGATCGGTTGGTCGGCATCCTTGGAAAACAGCACCGTGCCGGTTTCGGCATCGATCATGAAAGCCTGCGTCGCCTTGGTTTCGAAAAGCTGCGCGTTGGCCGGAACCAGCGCGGCAAGCAAGAAGCCAAGGCCAAAAAGCCCGGCAAAAGGGTGGAAAAGGCGAAATCGCATGAAGAGGCTCGACTGTTAGCCGGCAGAAACTTGCCGCAACGCTATCAGGCTTCTTCCCGGCGGATCAACCGCGCAATGACAAAACCGGCGTGCCTTTGTTGGTCAGTTGCGCACAGCCAGCGCGTCCGGCGCGCCATGCGACCATGCCGCGCGCAAGAGGTCGTCGACATTGCCATGGCCATCCGGATAGAGATTGACCGCGTACCACTCATTGCCGTCGAGTTCGGTGCTCTGGATTTCGGTCCTGCCGAACGGTTCGAGAGCCGCAGCCACCCGCTTTGCCTCGGCAGCATCGTCGAAGGATCCGGCGGCGACATAGTCGGAAACGGCAGGCGATGCCTGCGGGTTGGATTTCTTCCACGATTGCAGGATGTCGGCTGGCGACATGCCCCGGTCGTCAAGCGCTGCAAAGACGTCGGCGCGCTGTGCGCGCTCATCCGCATAGGAGAGCGAAGCCACGGCAAAGGGCGATTCCGGGCGCTGAGGCACGATCGGCCCGAATTCAGGCAGCGTCACATCGCTTGAGGCCGGTGCCTGCATCGACATCACTGGCTGTGTGTCGGAATTCGTCAACTGACCAGGAAACGGCACTACGGCAGGGGGTGCGCCAACAGATAGGCTCGGCGAAGGTCCGTTCATCGCCACCATGACCCCGGTCGGCAAGCCGTCGGACGGATCCGGACGATTGTTGCCCGGGTGGTAGGAGGCCACCAGATACTGGTCATCATTGCCGTCGAGCGGCGCGCGACCGATATATTCCACCTTGACCTTGGCCGTGCCGACCTTGGCATAGTCGAGCATTTGCGCGGCGCGTTCCGAGACATCGATGATGCGTCCCTGGTGATAGGGGCCGCGGTCGTTGACGCGCACGATGACCGAGCTTCCGGTCTCGGTGTTGGTGACACGGGCGTAGCTTGGCAGCGGCATGGTCGGATGCGCCGCCGTCAGATGGGTCATGTCGTAGACTTCGCCATTGGCTGTGAGACGACCGTGGAAGGCATCGCCATACCAGGAGGCGAGACCGACCTTGGCGTAGCGCTTGTCTTCCTTGGGGTAATACCACTTGCCGCGCACCTGATAGGGCTTGCCCAACTGGTCGCGGCCGCCGCCGCGCCGCATGTACTGCACGCGCGGGCTGGCCTTCACGCCGTACTCGGTCTCGGCAAAATATTCCTTAGAGCGAGGCTTCTTGTAGACCATGGCTTTCGGCTCGGACTGCGGCGACGCGCACGCGGCCAGCAACGCAGCCGAAAGAGCGCACAACACCAAAGCAGGAGCGCGACGAAGACGCCGATGCGTCGTGGTCTGCATGTTTCCGATGTCCCCTACCGTCTCGACACAGGCGCCGCTTCTAGAATTTCGGCGGAGCCAGATGAGCAATGCCTGCGACGCGCCAATCCCCATCCCTTGTGCGCAGGAATTGTTTATCAGCGTATTAATCGATTGTGTCCGGAACCGGGCAGGAATGTGGCGGAGTTCTTGGGTCGGTCGGGACTGTGGAGCAGCATCCGAGACCTAGCCCAGGCCCTTGGAGTCTGAATGTTAATCTATGGCACGAAGCGCGGCTGCCTGGAACCGACCGACCCGAGATACGTTCTGCCCGTCATGGATGAATTCATTGAACGTTTTGGGCAACAGACGTGGCTGCCCTTTTCCGTAATTTCAGCCAGGCTTTTGCTCGCGGCCGTCCTTGGCTCCATCGTTGGCATCGAACGCGAATGGCGCAACCGGCCGGCCGGATTGAGGACACACATCCTGGTCTGTGTTGCGACGGCTCTAATTGCCATCCTCACGATCGAGATTACTCACCTTCACGTCTTCGATGGTCAGGAAATCGCCATTGATCCTATCCGCTTGATCGAAGCCACGACTGCCGGCGTGGCATTTCTGGCCGCCGGCCTGATCTTCTTCTCCAAGGGCGAGGTTCAAGGGCTTACCACCGGGGCGGGCATGTGGCTGGCGGGCGCCATAGGCCTGGCGGTTGGGCTCGGGTTCTGGCAGATCGCGGCTTTGGCAACTGTGCTCGCACTTGTCGTGCTGGGCCTTCTGCAACTGGTGCAGGTCGGCAGCAAGGATCGCAATTAGAGCCCTTGCGCTCGAAAAAAACGGGCTCGCAGCTCCGTTCGGGCACCGAACGCCACCCCCTGTTATCCATGGCAGCGCCGATGGTTGACTTGGCGCTGAGCAACGCTCTAGAGAAATGAACCGCAAGCTGGTCCGGAAGCATAGGTATCATTCGATACCAACTGTCGTTCACTGGGTCGGTTGATGTTCCTGAATGATTGAAAAATCACGACGGAGGGATGGCCGAGCGGTTTAAGGCACCGGTCTTGAAAACCGGCGTGGGTGCAAGCCCACCGTGGGTTCGAATCCCACTCCCTCCGCCAGATATTTGGCTACCGTGCTGAATTGCCTCTGTATTTTCAAAGAGGGCCAAATCTTTCCTAAGTTATTCCTAACTTCCTAAAACGAAGAAGCCTGCCACCGTGAGGCAGCGGGCCAGCGTAGCGCAAACGTTGCGCCAGCCTGAGGATCAACGTTCGTCCTGGCTATAGAGCCGTTTGGTCGCGCGGTCGCTTTCCATGCGTTCTGCAGGACCACGGTAGCGTCGGGTAATAAGAACGTATGCCATCAGTACGGCCAGCAACAGTGGCCCACCAGCAACGACGATCAACCACATCACACTTTCAAACATGAGACATCTCCTTCACGTCACAACCGTCAAGGAGAAAAACCGTTCCGTTCAAAGTTACAGCAACACCAGCACCTCCTGCTATGAGGGTCGTTTTCCCATGTGACCGTTTCGGAAATCCGGACTCCGCTGCAACAAAAGGCTGCGGCTGCACGTTGCGGTTGATCATTCAACCAGGAGCAAAGCAAATGGCCGCCGACAAAACGAAGACGGACTTCCGCGATCGGGACCGCGTCTCTGCCGATGAGGATTATGAAGTCGAGTATTTCGCCACCAAGGCCGGCATCACCCCGCAGCAGGTCGAGGAATTGATCGCGAAGCACGGCAACCGACGCGAGACGCTGGAGCGGGAAGCGAAGGCTCTGGGGAGCGGTAGGTAGCCGGCATGCCAGAGTACCAGGTGGAAGAGTGGCATGGAGAGGAGTGTGTCTCAACTCAGGCCACGAGCGCCGATGATCCGTTATCTGCGGTAGAGAAGGTCACGGGCCAAAGGGTGTCGCCTAGAGCGCTTCAGGAGCATTGGTTTCGTGTGGTCGATGAAGATGCGCGAAGCACGCATGAATTCAGCCTTGAGGACGGCGGCGCGGCTGGAGATTTCGCAAAATAGCCATGACCAGAATCTCGGACCTGCATTGGGACCAACGCTGCAGATAGGCGAGAAAGGTGCAGCCGCCGGGCGGACCCGACGGCTTATCGTCGATTGGATCGCTGCCGCCGCATGGGCCTTAAGGCGCGGCCGGCGCCAGCTTGGCGGCTACTTGGTCGATCTTGTCGGCAAGTACGCTATTGGCCCAATCTGTCACCTCAGGGTCAACGGGCTTGTTGGCCATTTGGGCAAGGGCTGCATCGATCGATGGGACGTTGGCAGCGGCAGCTGTGGCGGCGGTCTGAGCAGCGGCCGCATCCTGGGTGGCGTCATCGAGCGCTGCCTGTGCTGCATCGAGGTCGGCCTGCGTCGGGACATCTTCGGGCGGGGTATTCGGGTCAGCCGCTTTCGCATTCAGCGCGTCGAGCGCCGCTTTGGCGTCGGCAACCGCCTGATTAGCGGCATCGAGCGCCGATTGAGCGTTCTTGGCTATTGCCGACTGTGTCACAAAGGCCTGCACGCCAGCGAAGTTCTTGCTCTTGGAGTGCATAAAGGCGTTGGCGTTGCGCTGCAGTGAGTTCAACCGGCCCAGCTTGGCATGGATATTCTTTTGCTTGGACACTGAACCGGTAGCGGCCTTGGCGACCTGGCCCTTGGCGGATGCCGACTTGCCGAGCGAACCGCCGCCTCCGCCATTGCCGCCAGCATTACCGTTTCCTCCGCTATTGCCATTGCCATTGCCGTTACCGTTACCATGGCCGTTACCATGGCCGTTGCCACCAGCAGCAGCCAGGGCCGGCGACACCAGAAGCGAGAACACCGCAAATGCAGCAAAAAGGGTCTTTCGGGATGTCATAACTACCTCCGAGATTGCCACCGCCACTAACCGCTATAGCGGGCAACATGAGGAATCGCTAACACAAAGGGTAAACTTGGATATAGCTGTGCTTTCATTGCGAGAACGAAGCGGCCGGCCGGCGAAACGCCAACCAGCATAACTCTTTGAAATTGCTGAAGTAGATCACCCTCGTTGGGACCGGCCGGCCTTCCGAACTCAAAGGTCCTAGACCGCTCGGACCAAGGTCTTAAACCGTGGTTTCGGCCGCGACTCAGAAGTCGTGACGGCGCGGCGACCTTCGGTAGTCGGCACCGTATCGGCCTGAGGCCGAGCTCGACATCGATCCGCTGCTGTGTCCCAAAACACCGCCTAAGTGGTTGTATTCTCTGTCTTTTGATATAAGCGCTAGTCTGAGGTAAATTTCGACCGGCATCTGGCGGGCTTACGTTATGCAGCATCGAACGTTCTTTGGCGGCAAGGTCACCGAGATCCCTACTTCGTTACATTGCGATCCCAGGGGAATGCTGACCGCTATCGAGTTCAGCGGTTACAATTTCCAAGCCGTGCGGGCGTTCGTCGTCACCGCGCCGCGCGGCACGTCGCGGGGCGGACATGCACACGGCTCGGGCCGGCAATTGATGATGCAGCTGTCGGGCGAGATCGGCATCGAATTTCGCTATCAGGAACAGATCGAACGGCTGACGCTCACCGCATCGAACCGCGCGGTGCTGGTCGATGCCCCGGTGTGGGCGCTGCAGACCTATGAAGGCGAGAACCCGTCTTTGCTGGTTTTCTGCGATACCGAATACGACCCTGAAAACTACGTATCGAACCCCTGATGACACTCATCGGGAAAGGAGAGGCCGCGATGCGCGCCAGGACATGACAGCGCCTCGCGGCAGAATGGCTATTCTCGGCGCCGGCATCATGGGCGCCAGCCTCGCTCTCATGATGGCCCGCAGAGGCTACGCGGTGTCCCTCTTCGACAAGGAGAGCGAGCCGATGGCCTGCGCCAGCCGTTGGAACGAGGGCAAGATTCATCTCGGCTATCTCTACGGGAACGATCCCTCGCTGCTGACCGCCCGGCATCTGCTTTCGGGAGGACTGTGTTTCGGCAGGCTTGTTTCCGAGCTGATCGGAAGCAATCTGGAAGCGCACACGACCTTTTCGGAAGACCTTTATCTGGTCCATCGCAACTCGATCGTCGCTGCCGAGGCGCTGGGGGCGATCTTTGAACGTGTGGATGTATTGGTGCGCAGCCACGCTGACGCCACCAGCTACCTTGCCGACGTATCGGCGGCGCGATCGAATCGGCTTTCCAAAACTGAATTGGCCGATGTCACCAACTCGGACCAGATCGTCGGGGGCTTCCAGGTGCCGGAGCGATCCGTCAACACGCGATGGGTTGCCGACCGGCTTTGCGCGGCGCTTCGGGGTGAACCCAATATCAGCTTGCGGATGGCGTCCAAAGTCCTGTCGGCACAGCCGGTGGACGGAATTGACGGGAAATGGCGCGTGGCGGTCGCAAGCGAAAAAAGGGCGTTCGACATCGTCGTCAATTGCCTTTGGGAGGGGCGGCTGGCTGTCGACCGCACGGCCGGCATCGAGCCGGTTCCCGGATGGTCGCACCGCTACAGGCTTTGCCTGTTCGGCCGCACCAGCCAGCCTGTCGATTTGCCGTGCGCGGTCGTCGCCCTTGGCCCGTTCGGCGACATAAAAAACTATGACGGGCGCAACTTCTATCTCTCCTGGTACCCGAGCGGGTTGCTTGCGGAGAGTGGCGAATTGTCGATCGAAACGCCACAAGCGCTCGATGCCGACGCACGACAGCGGTTCATCGGCGACGTTCGCGCCACGCTCACTCGGTTGGTGCCCGTTGTTTCCAGCATGTTCGACGATGCCGAGGAGCTTGAGGTACGCGGCGGCTTCGTGTTTGCGCAAGGGCGTGGTTCGCTCAGCGACCCGAAAGCCACGATCCATCGCCGCGACCAATTCGGGGTCAACCGCCTGGGCAACTACATCTCGGTCGACACAGGTAAATATTCGACGGCGCCGTGGCTTGCCGACAGGCTGGCGCGGCAAATCTGCGGGATCGACTGAATGGGTGAGACAGAACAGGGCGGCGCGAAGCAGGTAGCGCAGAAACAAGTCGAGCTTCGATCCGGCTGGCGGCCGAAGGTCACGGCGCTGGTGCCATGCTACAATTCGGCGGCATTCATTTCGCGTACGCTGGACAGCCTCGCCGCGCAGACCTGGGACAATATCGAGATCCTGGTCGGCGAGGACAATTCGACCGACGCGACATTCGAGATCGTTTCGGCCTTCGCCGGCGGCCGCGACGATGTCCGCATCCTGCGTCGGGACAAAAACCTGGGATGGCTGAAGAATTCCAACGATCTGATGGCCAATGCCAGCGGCGAATTGATGTTCTTTGCCTTCCATGACGACGTCATCGATCCAAACTATATCGAGGCGCTGGTGCGGGCGCTCGATGCCAATCCCGAGGCCGTACTGTCGTTCAGCGATGTCGAAGTGGTCGAAGTCAGAGGCGAAAGTGCCACGTGGAAGTTCGACCTGCTGGAGGGCTTGCAGGACGGTTTTGCGCGTGGCCGGGTGATGGCGCGCCAGCCGCATGGATGGTGGGTCCCCAACCGTGGGGTATTCAGGGCCTGGGCGTTCCACCGCAGCGGCGGGATCAAGCCCAACAGCCAAGGCGAATTCAGCGCCGACTGGACCTGGCTTCTGCATCTGTCGCTGCTCGGCGGCTTTGTCCGCGTGCCGCAAGTGCTCTGCCACAAATACTATCGGGCGGGCAGCATCAGCCGGCGCTGGGAACGCAACAGCACCCAACGAAGGGCATTGAGGGCGGCGGGGATAAGGGAGGTCTGGCACAGCGAGGCCGGCCTTGCACAGAGAACCTTCCTCGCTGCCTATATCGCCTTGCGGCCGTGGCGGTGGCTGCCGCGATCGCGAGAAGCGGAAAGACGGCGAAACAGGCAATCGGTGCATGGCAGCCCGGACAATTAAGAATGGCGCCGGCGACGTGTCAAAGCGGCTGCGTCAAGACACCCTGCCCGGCCAACGACGATTTCCGCGCATATCCGGCTGCCCCAAAATGGCACTCCGGTTGATTTTTCACGCGAGTTATGGTCGTTCTCCCGCCCATGAAAAAACTATTCCTTGCGGCGCTGGCCTCGGTGACGCTGGCCTGGCCCGCCCACGCGATGGACGCCGCCCTGCGCGCCGGCCTGCTGAAACTCGACCCGGAGACCCGGCTGGAGCAGAGATGCGACGCCGAAGTGCTCGACCGCATCAGCCATGACGACCACAAGTACAAGGCAGACCGCGTCGTCGCCTACGCCTTCGCGACGCCGGAAATGAAAGCCGATGTCATCCGCAGCCCGGGTGCTGCCTTCCGCAGCAAGGGACAGTGGTACCGGCTAAAGTTCAAATGCGAGACGGCGCCGGACCATATGGAGGTCCTGCAGTTCCGTTACCGCATCGGCGACGAGATTCCGGAAGCCGACTGGGCGAAGTACAATCTCTACGACTGAATTCGCTGCGACCAGAATTCTCTCTGGCAGAACGACCTTCCCTATTCCCGTGGCTTTCAGCGTCGGCCGTTAGAGCGTTTCAGCTTTTTATGGAGCAGCTGACCCACTCTAACTCTTTGTTTTTGCATAATTCCGGACGGAAAACCGCTACGCACTTTTCCTGGAATTGCGCCGGCAGTCTCTTGACGCGCGGGAACCATACACGTTAGGGCGTCGGCATATCCGACGACGAACACGCCGATACAGCAAGGGGCTCCGGTCGATGGACATTTTCAGCGCTGCAAGCATGACGGCCCTCCTCCAGGTCATCGCCATCGATCTGGTGCTTGCCGGCGACAATGCCATCGTCATCGGCCTTGCCGCCGCCGGCCTGCCGGTCGAGCAGCGCAAGAAAGCCATCCTGATCGGCGTGTTGGCAGCGACGGTGCTGCGCATCCTGTTTGCCGCCGTCACCGTCAAGCTTCTTGCCATTGTCGGCCTGCTGCTGGCCGGCGGCATCCTTTTGTTGTGGGTGTGCTGGAAGATGTGGCGCGAGCTGCGGACGTCGCATGCCGACGAGTTCGAGGCGACCGAGGCGCTGTCCGATTCCGACCTCAACAGCGACAGAACGGTGGGTGGCAAGGCGCCGCGCAAGACGCTCGGCCAGGCGGCCCTGCAGATCGTCGTCGCCGATGTTTCGATGTCGCTGGACAATGTGCTGGCGGTCGCCGGTGCGGCGCGCGATCATTTTCCTGTGCTTGTCATAGGCCTGGTGCTGTCGATCGCCTTGATGGGCTTGGCCGCGAGCTTCATTGCCAAGCTGCTGCATCGCCACCGCTGGATCGCCTATGTCGGCTTGCTGATCATTCTCTACGTCGCGATCGATATGGTCTATCGCGGCGTTGTCGAGGTCTGGCCGCATGTCAGTCCTGTGGTGAGCTGACGCTGCCGGTCCCACAGCTTCTGTAGCAGCATGGGTATCTGCCGGAGGCAGTGGTCGCGTTCGCCGCAGCCGCTGCCCATACCAATGCCGCAATAAGTGTGGTACTGGCCGCCGATCCCGAAAAACCCGGAATGTTTTCTCATGTCTGCGCCTCGCGTCAGTTTCGTCAGCCTTGGATGCCCGAAGGCGCTTGTGGATTCCGAGCGCATCATCACGCGCCTGCGCGCCGAAGGCTATGAGATCGCGCGCAAGCATGACGGCGCGGACCTGGTCGTCGTCAACACCTGCGGCTTTCTCGATTCGGCCCGCGACGAATCGCTCAACGCCATTGGTTCGGCGCTTTCGGAAAACGGCCGGGTGATCGTCACCGGCTGCCTCGGCGCCGAGCCGGACGTCATACGAGAGAAGCACCCCAACGTCCTCGCCATCACCGGCCCGCAGGCCTATGAGAGCGTGATGGCCGCGGTGCATGAGGCGGCGCCGCCCAGCCACGATCCGTATATCGACCTTCTGCCGCCGCAAGGCGTCAAGCTGACGCCGCGCCACTACGCCTATCTCAAGATTTCCGAAGGCTGCAACAACCGCTGCACCTTCTGCATCATTCCGGCGCTGCGCGGCGACCTCGTCTCGCGCCCGGCGGCCGATGTGCTGCGCGAGGCCGAGAAGCTGGCCAAGGCCGGCGTCAAGGAACTGCTGGTCATCTCGCAGGACACCAGCGCCTACGGCATCGACATCAAGTACCAGACGTCGATGTTCGGCGACCGCGAAGTGCGGGCGAAATTCCTCGACCTGTCGGAGGAGCTCGGCAAGCTCGGCATCTGGGTACGCATGCACTATGTCTACCCCTACCCGCATGTCGCCGATGTCATCCCGCTAATGGCGGATGGAAAAATCCTTCCCTATCTGGACATCCCCTTCCAGCACGCCTCGCCGCAGGTGCTGAAGAACATGCGTCGGCCCGCGCATGGCGAAAAGACGCTGGAGCGCATTCGCGGCTGGCGCGAGGTGTGCCCGGATCTGGCGATACGCTCGACCTTCATCGTCGGTTTCCCCGGCGAGACCGACGAGGATTTCGAGATGCTGCTCGACTGGCTGGACGAGGCCAGGATCGATCGCGCCGGCTGCTTTAAATACGAGCCGGTCCGCGGCGCCCGCTCCAACGATCTCGGCCTCGAACAGGTGCCGCAGGAGATCAAGGAAGCGCGCTGGCATCGCTTCATGCAGCGCCAGCAGAAGATCTCGGCGACGCAGCTGGCCAAGAAGGTCGGCAAGCGCCTGCCGGTGCTGATCGACGAGGCGCATGGCACGTCTGCCAAGGGCCGGACAAAATACGACGCGCCCGAGATCGACGGTTCGGTGCATATCCAGTCGCGCCGCCCGCTGCGCCAAGGCGACATCGTCACGGTCAAGATCGACCGCGCCGACGTCTACGACCTTTACGGCTCGGCGGTTTAGAAAAATACCAAAAAGGGCGCCTCCCGGCGCCCTCGGATTTTTGGCACAGCCCTCGGCGCGGTTTCGCAGTCGAAGCGTGCAGCCCGCGAAGTGAAAAAGGGCGCCGGGCGGCGCCCCTTCTCTTTTGCGTTTCCGATACTTACTGCGGCAACTTGTCGTCGACGCCCTTCACATAGAAGTTCATGCCGAGCAGCGTGCCGTCGTCGGCTACTTCGCCGTCCTTGAGCCACGGCGTGCCGTCCTGCTTGGCGACCGGTCCGGTGAAGGGGTTCCAGCCATCTGCGATTTTCTTGGCGGTTGCCTCGGCCATCGCCTTCACATCGTCCGGCATGTTGGTGAAGGGCGCCAGCTTGACGGCGCCGTCCTTGATGCCGAGCCAGACATTGTCAGGCTTCCAGGTGCCGTCGAGCGCCGCCTGAACGCGGCTGATGTAATACGGCCCCCATTCGTCTGTCAGCGAGGTCAGCTGCGCGTTCGGCGCGAACTTGATCATGTCGGAGGACTGGCCGAAGCCGTGCAGCTTGCGCTCTTCCGCCACCTGCAGTGCCGCAGTGGAATCGGTGTGCTGGACGATGATGTCGGCGCCCTGGTCGAACAGCGCCTTGGCCGCGTCGGCTTCCTTGCCCGGATCGAACCAGGAGTTCACCCAGACGATCTTGGCCTTGAAGTTCGGGTTGACCGACTGCGCGCCGAGCATGAAGGAGTTGATGCCCATCACCACTTCGGGGATCGGGAAGGAAACGATATAGCCGGCGACCCCTGCCTTCGATTCCTTGGCGGCGATCTGGCCGAGCACGTAGCGGCCTTCATAGAAGCGCGCATTGTAGATGCCGAGATTGTCAGCGGTCTTGTAGCCGGTGGCGTGCTCGAACATCACTTTGGGGAACTTCTTGGCGACCTTCACTTCCGGGTCCATGAAGCCGAAAGAGGTGCCGAAGATGATCTTGCAGCCTTCGCGCGCCAGACGCTCGAAAGCGCGATCGGCATCGGGACCTTCCGAGACGTTCTCGAGATAGGCGGTTTCGACCTTGTCGCCGAGCGCCTTCTCCACCTCGAGGCGGCCTTGGTCGTGCTGGTAGGAATAGCCGAAATCGCCGATCGGGCCGGTGTAGACCCAGCATGCCTTCAACTTGTCGGCGGCCTGCGCCGACGCCGCCAGTGACATGGCGGCGGTCGTGGTCATCAACGCGATAAACAGTTTTTTCATTGTGTTACCTCTCTGAGTTTAGCCTTGGAGCTTCCCGTTTGTTTTTGTTGTCAACGATCCGGAACGAATGGCTGCCCCAAGGAAGCCGGCGTGTTCATCATCGTCAGACGCTTGTTGCGCGAGATTAGAACGAGAACCACGACGGTTGCCAGATAGGGCAGAGAAGAAAGCAGCTGCGAAGGCACCGGAATGCCAAATGCCTGTGCATGAAGCTGGCCGATCCACACCGCGCCGAAGATGTAGGCGCCGGCCAGCACGCGCCACGGCCGCCAAGAGGCGAAGACGACCAGCGCCAGCGCGATCCAGCCGCGGCCCGCGCTCATGTTCTCCACCCATTGCGGCGTGTAGACCAGCGACAGGTGGCCGCCGGCAAGGCCGGCGCAGGCGCCGCCGAAGATGACCGCGAGATAGCGGTAGCGGATGACCTTGATGCCGAGTGCATGCGCCGATGTGTGGCTGTCGCCGATCGAGCGCAGGGTGAGGCCGGTGCGGGTCTTGAACATGAACCACATGACGGCCGCCGTCAGCGCGATCGAGATGTAGAAGATCGGGTCCTGGCCGAACAGCAACCTGCCGACCACGGGAATGTCGGTGAGCACCGGAACGTAGAGATTTGGCAGCCTCTCGCCGGGCTGGCCGACGAAGCTGGTTCCCATCATGCCGGACAGGCCGAGGCCGAGCAGCGTCAACGACAGGCCGGTCGCCACCTGATTGGTGGCGAGCGACAGCGTCATCACCGCAAACAGCAGCGAGAACACCGCGCCCATGGCAATTGCCGCCAACAGGCCCATCCAGGGCGATCCCGTGAGATAGCCGGCTCCGAAGCCGCCGACGGCGCCCATGATCATCATGCCTTCGACGCCGAGGTTGAGCACGCCGGAGCGCTCGACCACCAGTTCGCCGATGGCCGCTATTAAAAGCGGCGTCGCCGCCGTGGCGATGGTCAAAAGGATGTTGACGGCGATGTCCATCAGCGGGCTTCCTTCAACTTCGGCGCGGCTTCAAGCTTCGCCGCGCTTTTCGTCAGCGCCATGCCGACCAGACGGATGCGATAGTGGATGAGCGTGTCGCAGCCGAGCACGAAGAACAAAAGCATGCCCTGGAACACACGTGCCACTTTGTCGGAAATGCCGAGCGCGCTCTGCACCGCCTCGCCGCCGAGATAGGTCAACGCCAGCACCAGGCCGGCGGCGACGATGCCGAGCGGATTGAGCCGGCCGAGGAACGCGACAATAATGGCGGTGAAGCCGTAGCCGGGCGAGATCACCGGCTGGAGCTGGCCGATGGCGCCGGAGACTTCCGAAATGCCGGCAAGCCCAGCCAGCGCGCCTGACAGCAGGAAGGCGAAGAACACCATGCGGTTGAGGCCGAAACCGGCGAAGCGCCCTGCCCTCGGGCTGGAGCCGAGCACGCGGACCTCAAAACCCTTGAGCAGGCGGCTCATCAGCACCCAGATCAGCACGGCTGCAACAAGCGCGAAGACAAAACCCCAATTGGCGCGGCCGGCATCCGGCATCAGTTCCGGCAGGACCGCCGAGTCATTGAACTGGATCGTCTGCGGGAAACCGTGGCCCTGTGGATCGCGCCAGGGGCCGCGCACCAGCCAGTCGAGGAAAAGCTGGGCGACATAGACCAGCATCAGGCTGGTCAGGATTTCGTTGGTGCCGAAGCGCGTCTTCAAGAGAGCCGGGATTGCTGCATAGGCGGCACCGCCGACCATGCCGAACAACAGCATCAGCGGCAGCACCAGCGGGCCTTCAAACCCGGGAAACAGCACCGGAATGGCCGAGCCGAAAATGCCGCCGAGGATGAACTGTCCCTCAGCGCCGATGTTCCAGATGTTGGCCTTGTAACAGACCGACAGGCCGACCGCGATCAGGATCAACGGCGCGGCCTTGATCGCCAGCTCATGCAGCTGCCAGACCTGGCTGATCGGCTCGATGAAATAGATCTCAAATGCGCTCAGCGGGTTGACGCCGAGCAGCGCGAACAGAACCGCGCCGGCGATGATCGTCAGGGCGAAGGCGATGAAGGGCGACAGCGCCGAAAAGAGCATAGAGCGCTGCGGGCGTTTGACGAGTTCGAGGCGCATCATGCCGTCTCCAGACCATGTTCGGCGTGGCCAGGCTCGGCGCCGCCCATCAACAGACCGACCTTTTCGAAAGTTGCCTCGGCGATCGGCAGCGGTTTGGACAATTCGCCATTGTGCATGACCGCGATCGCGTCCGAAATCTCGAACAGCTCATCGAGGTCCTGGCTGATGACCAGAACTGCCGAGCCGCTGCGCGCCAGTTCGATCAGCGCCTGGCGGATGTGGGCGGCGGCACCGGCGTCGACGCCCCAGGTCGGCTGGTTGACGACCATGACGGCAGGGCTGCGGTCGAGTTCGCGACCGACGATGAATTTCTGCAAATTGCCGCCCGAAAGGGCCGCGGCTTCCGGATCGGGCGCGCTCTTGCGCACATCCATGGCCACGATGATGCGCTGGGCGGCGGCATAGACCGCACCGCTTTTGACCGCGCCGCCGGCGCCGACAAAAACCTTGCCGTCGGTGGCGTGCCGCGACAGAAGCAGATTTTCCGAAAGCTTCATGCGTGGCGCGGCGCCATGGCCGAGGCGTTCTTCCGGCACGAAGGCAGCGCCCATCAGCCGCCGGCCTGTGATCGAGAGCGAGCCGGCATCCTTGCCGCGGATGCGCACGGATGCGGCGTCCTGCTGCAGCACCTCGCCGGAGACGGATTCGAAGAACTCGCCCTGGCCGTTGCCGGCGACACCGGCAATGCCGATCACCTCGCCGGCGCGCACAGTGAGGTTGATATTCTTCAGCGGAATCGAAAACGGCGTTGCCGGCTTGCGGCTGAGGGCGCGGATTTCGAGCAGCGGCTGCGCGGTCTCGATGCCTTCGGCCGGCGCACGCACCACGGCCTTCACCTCGTTACCGACCATCATGCGGGCCAGCGACGAAGCCGTTTCCTCGCGCGGATTGCAATGGCCGACGACCTTGCCGTGACGCAGCACGGTGGCGCGGTCGCAAATGCGTTTGACCTCTTCCAGCCGGTGCGAAATGTAGAGGATGGATTTGCCCTCGGAGCGCAGGCGCTCCAGCGTCTCGAACAGCTTGTCGGCTTCCTGCGGCGTCAGCACCGAGGTCGGCTCGTCGAGGATGATGAGCTGCGGCGTCTGCAACAGGCAGCGGATGATCTCGATGCGCTGGCGTTCGCCGACCGAGAGATCGCCGACCAGCGAGTCCGGATCGAGCGGCAGGCCATAGCTGAAGGAAAGCGCCCTCGCCTTGGCCGCGATCGAGCTGATCGGTGAGCCGTCATCCAGAGACAGAGCGATATTCTCGGCCGCGGTCAGCGCCTCGAACAGCGAAAAGTGCTGAAACACCATGCCGATGCCGAGCTTCTTCGCCATGCCCGGACTGGTGATCCGCACCGCTTCGCCGTTCCAGAATATCTCGCCGGAATTGGGCTCCAGCGAGCCGAACAGCATCTTGACCAGCGTCGACTTGCCGGCGCCGTTTTCGCCAAGCAGCGCGTGGATCTCGCCCTTGGCGATGTTGAGGTCGATATGATCGCACGCCGTCAGCGTGCCGAATATCTTGGTCAGGCCACGAACCTCAAGCAGGTTCGCTCCATCATGATCTGCACTCACAGTGCCTCCCATCCGGTTCCCGGACATGTTCTGTGTTCCCGCCAGCATGGTATGCGCTGGCCGCTCTCGTGCGAAAGCAGCACCCACCTTGAAAGAGCTTCAAGAATTTCAGCGGAAACTCAAGGGGTAAAGACCGACCTGCTTCGTACAACAGACCGATCGCCCGGTTTTTCGGGTAAACAGTGCCTAGCGTCGCGGCAAAACACTGAACAGCAAGGCAGATCAGGGGATCAGTATGGTCGTGCCCGTGGTCTTGCGCCGTTCGAGATCGGCTTGCGCCTTGCCCGCGTCCTTCAGCGCATAACGCTGGTTGATCTTGATCTCGACCGCACCGCTCAACACCACGTCGAACAATGCCGCGGCGGAGACTTCGAGGTCTTCACGCTTGGCGTTGTAGACGAACAAAGTCGGCCTGGTAGCGAACAGCGAGCCCTTCTGCGCCAGCAGCGACATCGAAAATGGCGGGATCGGTCCAGAGGACTGACCGAAAGAGACGAACATGCCGAGCGGCTTCAGACAGTCGAGCGAGGCCGGGAATGTGTCGTTGCCGACCGAATCGTAGACGACGTCACATTTCTTGCCGCCGGTGATGGCGGCGACGCCGGCGACGAAATCCTGCTCCTTGTAGTTGATGACATGGCCGAAGCCATGCGCCTTGGCGAGCTCGATCTTATCGGTTGAGCTTGCCGTGCCGATCACGGTGGCGCCGAGATGTTTTGCCCATTGTCCCAGGATCAGCCCGACGCCGCCGGCGGCGGCATGAAATAGGATGGTGTCGCCTGCCTTCACCTTGAAGGTTCGGCGCAACAGATACTCCGCCGTCATGCCTTTAAGCATCATGCCGGCGGCCTGTTCGTCGCTGATGCGGTCCGGCACCTTGACGACGCGGTCGGCGGCGACGACGCGCTGCTCGGCATAGGCGCCGACACTGACGGCATAGGCGATGCGGTCGCCCGGCTTCAGCCAGTCGATGCCTGCGCCGACCTCGAGAACCACACCTGCCGCCTCGCCGCCGGGGATCAGCGGGAAGCCGCCGGGTGGCGGATAGAGGCCGATGCGGTGATAGACATCGATGAAATTGAGGCCGATCGCGGTGTGCCTGACCAGGATCTGCCCGGCGCCGGGTTGTCCCGGATCGGCGTCTTCATAGGTCAGGACTTCCGGACCCCCATGGGCGTGGATACGGATTGCTTTGGACATTTGTGGGCTTTCCTGCGGTCAGGCTTTCTTAGTGTCCGGCTTGGCGCCGAGTTTGGGGAAGAACTGCATGATACCGCCGATGCAGGCGAGGTAAAGTCCGGTGATGGTGATGCCGACCTTGGTAAAGACGCTGACCTGTTCGCCCAAAACGCCGATCTGGTCGTAGAAGGCGGCAAGGGCCGCCTGCGCCAGCGCCAGCGCACCGAAAGCGCACCAGAGCAGCGTCATGCCAAGATTGATTGGCCGCAGCCGCACCACCCGCACGGGATGGATGAAGTTGATCGGCACGAAGGTCAGGATGCCGGCCGCCACGACGACGCCGAAGGACACCCACTGTCCGGGCTCGATGACGAACAGCGTGAACACGACCATGTTCCAGACGACCGGAAAGCCTTTGAAGAAGTTCTCCTTCGTCTTCATTCCGGTGTCGGCATAATAGATGGCGCTGGACACCACGATGATGGCCGCCGACAGGAACGACAGCCCTTCGCCCATGAAGCCGCGCTGGTAGAGTGCGAAGGCCGGGATCAGCACGTAGGTGACATAGTCGATGATGTTGTCGAGGAGCTCGCCCGACCAGGTCGGCAAAATCTCCTTGACCTCGAGCTTGCGCGCGATCGGCCCGTCTATGCCGTCGACGAACAGCGCCAACCCCAGCCACCAGAACATCGCCGTCCAGCGTTGCTCGCTTGCCGCCACCAGCGACAGGAAGGCCAGGAACGAGCCAGACGCGGTCAACAGATGCACCGAGAATGCCCGCGCCTGCGGCCAGGTGACCTTTTTCTTCGGCCTGGGTATCCGGTCGGTGATCTTTTTGGCGGCGTTTCTGGCCGTTGTGTTCTTGCTCACGGGCCCCGCCAATCCAGTTTGCAGATTTCGGCCGAGCGGCCGGCAAAGTTCCAGTTGCGGCCGAAAGCCCGCATCTTGCTCTTATCGGACCTGGCCACGATGATCTCCGGCGCGATCCAGTATTCCGAGTTGCCGATCACGGTATCCTTCTCGCGATCCTTGCCGGGAATCGGTGTGACCGCCCCGTCGATGATCTTCGGTATCTGGAAAATACGGGTCTTGTCACGCGTCTCGTAGGTGATCGGCACCTGCTCGACGCCGAGGAACTTGCCGACAAGGATCGACAACAGCGCGGTGGTTCCGCCGGCCTTCCCGGTGAAGATCCTGGTCAGCGCTTTCACCGCATAGACGGAGGCTTGCTTGTCGATGAACAGGCCTGCGGTCCAGTTGCCGCGGCTCATGTAGCCTGGGATTTCCATGACCAGACCGAGATTGAGGCCGGACAGGTCGACCTCGCCGAAATGGCCTGCGTCGATGCGGAAGCCCGCCCAGGTCTGGCAATAACCCTCCGTCGGCGGATGGCTGCCAAGCGACAGTACGCAAGGACAAAAAACCGTGCAATTGCAGGAGAGTACGAGCTCTCCTTTCATTGCCCAGCCTTGCTCTGCCATGGAATTATCCCCCGTCATGCCGAGACTACTAGCAGGGCGACTGCCCAGACAAGCAGTATCGCACCGGCCACTCGGGTTGGAAGGCTGCCGGTGGTCTGTTTTTCGATCAAGGTGAACAGGCCGATCAGCGCCATCCAGAACACGTTCATCGCGCCGACGGCAAACATCACCAGCATCAGCGCCCAGCAGCAGCCGAGGCACCACAGGCCCTGCTTCAGCCCTAGCCGGAAGATGCCACCCGGCTCCGCGCTCCAGTTGGAAAACAGTGTCGAGAACGGGTTCCGGCATTTTGTCAGGCAGGCCTGCTTGAGGCTGCTGAACTGGTAGAGGCCGGCAACCAGCAGCGCGGCCGCCGCGGCAAGGCCGCTCACCGGATCGAGCAATCGAGCGGAGGACGCAAATGCGTGGACGAGCAACGTCAGCACCGCGAAGCCGATAGAGGCGACAAGCCATGTCGAGAGGTAGCCGGCAACCAGGACCAGCGGGTGGGCCACCGGCTCGCCCTTGATGCGGGCGGTGTCGGCGATTTCACAATAGGTACGGATCATCGGCGCCGCCGACGGCAGCATCGTCGCCACGGCCATCAAAAACCACATCACGATCAGCGCCAGAACCGGTGCGCCGCCGGCATCAAGTGGTGCGGGCGTCAGGCACATGCCGAAGAAGCGGTCGAGGACATCCGGCAGCGGCAGTTGCGGCAGATATCGCAGGACCACATCGCCTGGTACGCCGGGGAGCCGGCCTTCGGCGCCGCGGATCGCCATGGCGCCGAGAATGAACCAGGCGAGCAGAATGCCGCCGGCGATGGCGATGTTGACCGTCAGGCGGGGGCTGCGGGCCAGGCTTGCCGTGGCGCGGCCGGCGCGGTCGAGATGGCTGAAATCGTCCTGCTGGCCGGTCATGACAACCGAATGAGCCTAATCGCCGCGTTGATCAAGCCGCATGGTCTGACCTATATCCATGGGTAGACACCTGCATCGCAAACTGGAAGTCCAATTTGGATCATCGCGAGACAGCACGGATACTGGTAGCCGGCAGCGGCCCTGCCGGACTGATCGCGGCGCTCGGTTTCGCCGAGGCGGGCTTTCCGGTAACCCTGGTCGGACCCGAAGCAGGCGGGCCCGATGGCCGGACCACGGCGCTGATGAACCCTGCTCTCAAGGTTCTCGATCGGCTGGGCGTGCTGGCCGAACTTGCGCCGAAGGCCGCGCCGCTGAAGGTCATGCGCATCGTCGATGCGACCAGCCGGCTGATCCGCAGCCCGGTGGTGACTTTTCGCGCCATAGAGATCGGCGAGGAGCAGTTCGGGCTCAACCTGCCCAATAGTGCGCTGAACCCGACGCTGGCCAAGTCCGTCGCGGCGCATCCCGGCATCGAATGGCTGACGTCGATGGTCGAGAGTTGGCGTCTGGACGCCGATCAGGCGCATGCCGTCTTGACTGATGGTCGCGAAGTCTCGGCCGCGCTTGCGGTCGCTGCCGATGGGCGCCTGTCGCCGGCGCGCGAGGCGGCAGGCATAGTGGCCTCGGTGCGATCCTACCGCCAAGCGGCGCTGGTGCTGAATTTTGGCCATCGCAGCGAACACGGCTTCACCTCGACCGAGTTCCACACAGAGACCGGGCCGTTCACCCAGGTGCCGTTGCCCTGCAACCGCTCCAGCCTCGTCTGGGTGGTGAAACCGGAGACGGCGAAGGACCTCGCCGCACTCGATGACGCGACGCTTTCCGAGCGTGTTGAGCAGCAGATGCAGTCGATGCTGGGCCGGGTGTCGGTCGAGCCCGGCCGACAAATTTACCCGCTTTCTGCGGCATCACCGGGGCGCTTCGCGCAAAACCGGGTGGCGCTGGTCGGCGAGGCTGCACATGTATTCCCGCCGATCGGAGCCCAAGGTCTCAACCTCGGCATCAGGGACATCGAGGATCTGATTGGAATCGCTGGTGAAAATCGCGACGACCCCGGCGCCGCGAAGGCCCTGGCCGCCTATGATTCCAGGCGCCGTCCCGACATTCTGGCGCGTTCCGGCGCGGTCAATCTGCTCAACATGTCGCTGCTTTCGGACATGCTGCCGGCGCAGATGGCACGCAGCGCCGGCCTCAATGTGCTCGGCAGTTTCGCGCCGCTGCGCGCCTTTTTCATGCGCGAAGGCTTGAGGCCGGGCAGCGGCTTTGCGGCGCTTACCGGCGGTTCAGGGAAACAGGTCCGGCGGTAAGATGCCGTGGCGGATCATGTAGAGCAGCCCGGTCACCGTCAGCACCGAGAGGCAGGTGGTGATCAGCACGCTGGCCGAGGCGCGTTGCACCCAGACGCCATATTGCTGGGCGATGACGAAGACGTTGGTTGCGGTCGGTAATGCCGCCAAAAGCACGGCTGAAAAAACCCAGATTTCGGAAAAGTTCCCGATCCAGCTCAGCACGACGTAGCAGAGCGATGGATGCAGGATCAGCTTCAGCGCCGCGATCGACGCCAGCTCATGCGGCACGCGGTTGAGCGGCCGGAGCGCAAGCGTCACGCCCATGGCAAACAGGGCGCAAGGGGCGGCTGCCCGCGAAAGATATTCAAGCAGGCGATCGACCGGCTGCGGTGGGTGAAAGCCGAGATAGGCCGCGCCGACGCCAAGCGCGGTCGCGATGATGAACGGGTGCAGGACGATTTTCCTGACTACGCCGAGGATGAGCCGCCACGGCGATGTCTTGTCGTCGCCCGACAGCGCCATCATCATCGGCGCGATGGCGAAATGCATGATATTTTCGAAGCAGAAGATCAGCGCGACGGGAACCGCCGCTTGTTCGCCGAAGGCGAGCAGCGCCAGCCCCGGCCCCATATAGCCGATATTGCCGTAGGCCGCGGCCAGCGCCTTGATCGTCGACTGGGCGATCTCGCCGCGCGACGCCGTCACCGACCATACGAACATGATCGAGAAGATCGTGTAGGTGGAAAATACCGAGCCGAAGATGAAGCGCCATTCGGTCAACTGTTCGAACGGCGTGCGGGCCAGCAATTGGAAGAACAGGGCAGGAAGCGCGACATAGACGATGAAGGTGTTCATCCAGCCAAGCGCTTCCAGCGGCTGCCTGGTCATGCGCGCGACCAGAAAGCCGATGAAAATCAGCCCGAAGAACGGAAGAACAAGACCGACAATGTCAGACATTTTTGCCCTGGCCCGAAACCCCGGGACCGGGCTAGCCCGTAGCTTCATCGGGCGTCAAGCGCTTCGGCATTGAACTGACACGCCATCTGCGCCAAATAAAGCCTGATCCCAGACCTAAGTCGGGCTCGATTTTTGGCCACGGTGTGTGTAAATTCAAAGCCTTAGAGCGCTCTTCGCACATTCGAGGGGAGGCCGGGCGCTCTAGAGGCTTAGTGGTGAGTATGATGAAAACGGCCAAATTTTCGATCGGACAGGTGGTTCGTCATCGGCTGTTTCCGTTCCGCGGCATCATTTTCGATGTCGATCCGCAATTCGCCAACACCGACGAATGGTACGAAGCCATCCCGGCCGACGTGCGGCCGCGCAAGGACCAGCCGTTCTACCATCTGCTCGCCGAGAATTCGGAAACCGAATACATCGCCTATGTCTCCGAGCAGAACCTGCTCGAGGACCAATCAGGTGAGCCGGTCCGTCATCCGCAGATCGGCGAGATGTTCGACAAGCGGCCGGATGGACGCTACGAGCCGAAACGCCAGTCGAGACACTGACATCACCTTGCATCGACGTGACGACAACAAAAAAGCGGGGCATGACCCCGCTTTTTGTCGCTCCGGTATCTGTCCCGGCGATTAGTTGGCGGCTTTGGCCTTGGCCTGCTCGTCCTTGAGCTTCTTGGCGAAGTCCTGGTTGTTCTTGACGACGAAATCCTGAAGTTTTTTCTGCCGATCCTCGATGTCCGACTGCTGCAGCGGCGCGCCGTCAAAGGCGCCGCTGAAGCCGGTCAAGGCAACCTTGATGGGATTTGGCTGACTTTGGAAGTTGATCGAGGTCAGCGTGATCGCCTGTCCCTTCTTGAAGGACGCGACGAGCGCGTCGGTCAGCGGCACTTCGGCAACGCAACGGTCGGCGAAGCAAATGACATAATCCAGCTTCGTCGCCTTGCCGGCGTCTATCTGCAGGGCGATGCCGGGGGGCACCAGGCGACCTGGGGGAACCGTGACCTGGAAGACCTTGCGGTTTACCTTGCCCTTCAACTCGATCAGGCTGACGCCGGTGACGAACTGGCCGTTGCCGGCAGTGATGATGTTCTGGACATTGCAGATGTCGACATCTTCCTGCTTGGTGCAGGCCTTGAACCAACCCTGCGGAATCTGTTGCTGTGCCGAAGCGGTGGGAAGTCCGGCGCCCAGAAAGCCGACCACGCCCGCGGCCAGGACCGAAAGGCGGTATGCGTTGCTGTTCAGGCTCGTCATGTCGTGCATTTCCTCTCAAATGATCCCGGGACCGGCTTCTTCGCGCCGTGTGGTCCTGCTACCTGTTGCCGAATTGAGGCAACAGAATGACTTCGGAGCGCGTGTTACACTGCATGAGCAGCCGAATCCAGCCCGCCGCCTGCAATTCTTGGCCTCGCAATTTGGGTCGTGCGATTTGGGTTGATGTATCTGGCCGGAGCGCCGCGGCGCCATGTTAGGGTGCACTCCGAATCATCAAGCCGCCCAGTAAGGAGACGGTCATGGGCCGCATTCTTGTTTGGCTGATCGCCGCAATTTCGTTCTTCGCCTTTGCACCCGGCGTGGCGATGTCGGAACCGAAACATGCCATCGCCATGCAGGGCGAGCCGGCGCTGCCAGCCGACTACCAGCATTTCGACTACGTCAATCCCGATGCGCCGAAGGGCGGCAACATCACTTACTGCGTCGTCGGCAGCTTCGACAATCTGAACCCGTTCATCCTGAAGAGCCTGCGCACCACGGCGCGCGGCATGCAGGACCTCATTTTCGGCAATCTCGTCTTCGAGCCGTTGATGATGCGCAACTACGACGAGGCCTTCAGCCTCTATGGCCTGCTCGCAGACACAGCCGATATGGATCCCGAGCGCAAGTGGATCGAGTTCCATCTCAACCCAAATGCAAAGTGGTCCGATGGCGACCCGGTGACGCCGGATGACGTGCTGTTCACCTACGATGTCTTCACCGACAAGGGCCGCCCGCCCTACAGGGATCGCATGAGCCTGATCGCCAAGCTCGAAAAGACCGGCGATCACAGCGTGCGCTTCACCTTCAACGACAAGGCCAATCGCGAGACCCCCTTGATCATCGCGCTGACGCCGATCATCCCAAAGCACGCCTTCAACAAGGATACCTTCGACAAGACGACGTTGAAGCCGGTGATCGGCAGCGGTCCCTACATCATCGACAAGGTGCAGCCGGGACAGCGCATCGTGTTCAAGCGCAACCCGAATTACTGGGGCAAGGACATCCCTTCCAAGCGCGGCTTCGACAATTACGACCAGATCACCATCGAGTACTTCCTCAACGCCAATGCCAAGACGGAAGCGTTCAAGAAAGGCATCTGCGCCATTTACGATGAGGGCGATCCGGTCAAGCGCGAGCGCGATATCGATTTTCCCGCCTTTCATCGCGGCGAGGTGATCGCCGAGACCTTCGACACCGGCATACCGCCCGTGGTGACCGGCTTCCTGTTCAACACGCGGCTGGAGAAGTTTTCCAATCCGGAGGTGCGGCGCGCGCTCGGCATGCTCTACGACTTCGAATGGGCCAACAAGAACCTGTTCGGCGGTAAGTACACGCGCACGATGAGCTACTGGCAGAATTCCGAACTTTCCGCGCTCGGCCATCCCGCCAGCGACAGGGAAAAGGCGCTGCTGGCGCCCTACCCCGGCCGCGTGCCGGCCGATGTCATGGACGGCAGCTGGCGCCCGCCGGTGAATGACGGCACCGGCCAGGACCGCAAGGTGATGAAGGTGGCGTTCGACCTGCTGAAGAGCCAGGGCTACGCCGTTAGGGATGGTGTCCTGCTGGACCCAAAGGGAACTCCCTTCGGTTTCGAGATCCTGACGGCCTCGCAGGACGAGGAACGCTTTGCCGCCATTTATCAGCGCTCGCTGGAAAAGATCGGCATCGCGGTGACCATCCGCAGCCTCGAGGCCGACCAGATCCAGTCGCGCAAGCAGCGTTTCGACTTTGAGGTTCTTGTCGGGTCGAGCGGGTTCAGCAACTCGCTGTCTCCCGGTATGGAGCAGAACCTTCGCTGGGGTTCTTCAGAGGCCAAAAGAGAAGGTTCATTCAATCTGGCCGGCGTCGCCGATCCGGCGGTCGACGCGGCGATCGACGCGATGCTGAGAGCACGGACCAAGGAAGACTATGTCGCCGCCGTGCGCGTGCTCGACCGATTGCTGATCTCCGGCAATTACATGGTGCCGATGCAGTACAACGCGCAGCAATGGCTCGCTTACTGGAATTACCTGGACCATCCCAAAAAGACGCCCATATTCGGTTATCAATGGCCGACCTGGTGGCGCAAGCCGAACTGAGCGTGGCCGAGATCGGTCTCGCTGAAACGTTCGGCTGCAGGAGATCAAGATGAGCGATGACAATTCCATTACCGTCGACGTGGTTTCCGACGTCGTCTGCCCCTGGTGCTTCGTCGGCCAGAAGCGGCTGGATAAAGCGATTGCCGCTGCCGGCGACGTTGAGGTTCATGTGCGCTGGCGGCCGTTCCAGCTCGACCCGACCATCCCGCCCGAGGGCAAGGACCGGCGCGAATACATGCTGGCCAAATTCGGCAGCGACGAGCGCATCCGTCAGATGCATGCCCGCGTAGAGCCGCTCGGCGAAGCCGAAGGCATCGATTTCGCTTTCGACGCCATCAAGGTCGCCGCCAACACGCTGGACGCGCATCGTGTCATCCGCTGGGCCGGTGCCGCCGGTGAAGCCGTGCAGAACCGGCTCGTGCGCCGGCTGTTCCAACTGTATTTCGAGAAAGGCGGCAATATTGGCGACCACGCCGTGCTGATCGATGCCGCCCGCGAGGCCGGCATGGACGCTGCCGTGGTCGAAACGCTCCTGCCGACCGATGCCGACGTCGAGGAGGTGCGCACAGAAATCGCCACGGCATCGCGGATGGGGATCACTGGCGTGCCGTGCTTCCTGCTCGAAGGCAAATACGCCGTCATGGGCGCGCAGGACGCCGACACGCTGACTGATGCCATCCGCCAAGTCGCGGCCGCAAAGGCCAAGGGCGAGCTGGAAAAGGCCGGCTGACCGAAGTTATTTCACCGTCACCTTGGCTTTGCTGAGGAAGAAGCCATGCCCGTTGCTGCCCGTGCAGGTCAGTCCCTTGGTTGACGACTGGCAGGTAAACGGCCCTTTGCTCCAGCTGTTGCCATAGGCCAGCTTCGCGACATCGCTGCAGCAGCCCTGCTCTCCCGGATTCTTGATCAATGTCGCCGGGCCGTTCGGCCCAAGGATCACGGTGACGTAGCTGGGCTCGACGCGCGAACAGCTCAGTTCCGGACCGCCATCCTGTGGTTCGTAGGTGCTGGTGCCGCCCTTCGGCGTGTAGATGCAGCCGATGTTGCCGGACGGAGCATTGAACTCGATTTGCCCTTCGGCGCTTGCCGGAATGGTCTGGCTGACGGCATGCGCAAGAGGCAGCCAGGCAAAGAGCGTCACCATTGCGGGAACGGCTGCGCGTGCAAGCATTGGGGAGCTTCCTTGTTGGGGACCGGACATGCATCGGTGCCGACATTGCCCGGCAAGGTTCATTCCAGTGCGCTTGATTGTCAAACGGTGTTGAGCTGCAGCTAAAAAGCGCGTGCCCCCTCATGAACAGTCGCTTTACAGGAGCGACGATCTTGCGTGCCCAACCGTGATGGCCGGTGAAATGATTCGGGCGACCTGGGGCGATCACGGACGGCAATTTTTCGGGCGATCCGGTTAGCGCGCGGTGGGAAAACCGGCCGACGGGCAGGCCTTTTGGTCACAAAGCCGTGTATGAGCCTTCCCTCAGGGAATATTTTTGCACATCTGAGCGTTCTCGCAACACATTGAAACAAAGGACAAATTCGGCCCAAAGACGGCGGTCTCGCAGCACCAACTGTTGCCTCATGGCAACGGGGGTGGGCTGCCTCACATTCGCCGGCATAAAATTCATAGAAAATGATCAATTGGTGTTACTATCCGTAACAAAACTAAAAAAGGTTTGGGCGGGATTGTGATTCGGGTCGACAGACCGCGACGTTCAATATCGGCACTTTGGAACCGCGACGCCCCCGCCGGGCCGTCGCCCCTGACGCCAGTATCATCGATGCGGACCTTCTGGGGACTGATGCGGGCCTACTGGTTCTCGGACCGGTGGAGAGAGGCCTGGGCTCTTACCGTCGTCCTCGCACTCATCATAGCCCTGTCGAGCAAGGCCGACGTCTGGTTTACCGTGTTGGCGGGCGAACTGGCAGCCTCAATCGGTTTTTTTCACGACGCCGCGAATACCACGCCCCTTGAATCGGTGCTTACCAATGCCGGCCTGCTTGTGCTGCTGGTCGTGTTCAAGGACATGGGAATCATAGGCGCCTGCAAATTTGTATCGGCGACATTGCATCGCAAATGGCGCGCCTGGTTGAACGCGCGTTTCAATGCGGCGCTGCTCGATACCAACCATACGCACTACCACGCTCAGAATGGCTCGCCAGATGCGCCAGCGCCCGACAACATCGATCAGCGCTTGCAGGAATCGATCAAAGACATGGCGGGCGGCGCCATCGGGCTTGCCCAAGGTGTCTTCGGCGTCTTCACCTCACTTTATTTTGTCGGCGGCGCTTTGCTGGCGAATTCCGTGGAGGTAAAAGGCCTGGATGCCCTCGGCAGCTATGGCAGCGCCGTCCTCGCTCTGCTGGCAGTTGCCATCTATGTGCCCGTCAATACCTGGATCGCGATCAAACTCGGCGGAATGCTGGAGTGGCTCAATGTCAGGATGCAGAAGGCCGAAGGCACCTATCGCAGCGAGCTGATCACCTTGTTGCGCCGCAGTTTCCATGTGTCGGCGTCGCAAGGCGAAGACGTGCAAAAGACGATACATGGACGGCTCTATCTGGATATCGATACCACCTGGTCGAAGCTCAACATCGTCAACACCCTCTATGCGGGATTCGAATCGGTCTATAATTTCGTCGGGGCCAAAGTTGTCGCCTACGGACCTGGTCTGGTGCCGTTCATCCACAACGGCGTCGACCTCAAGGGCTACATAACCGGTTCCGAGCAGGTCAACGCGCTGATCAGCAAATGTTCCTGGTTCATCCATGTCATGCCGAGTCTCGCCACCTTGCGGGCCAACAGCCAGCGCGTCATTGAATTGGCGCACGCCATTGAAAACGTCCAACAGCCGCAGGAATTCTACAGCCAGACCGGCCGTTCCGATTTCCACTATGCCAGCCAGAACCCGGTCTTCGGCCTGACCATCCAGAAGCTTGAACTGGCGCATCAGGGTGAAGACGCCACGCCGTTCCTGAGCGCAGCCAATCTGCGCTTTCGGCGCGGCGAGTGGGCATTCCTCAAGGGCGAATCCGGCTGCGGCAAGACTTCGCTGATCAAGGCGATCAACGGCTTGTGGCCTTATGGCCGCGGCACCATCGTCTTCCCTGACGGTGTGAGGAGCTTCTATGCCGCCCAGGAGGTCAAGCTGCAGCAGGTGTCGCTGAAGCAGCTGGTGTGCCTGCCCGGCTCCGAGGACGACTATGGCGATGCGCAGGTCGCGGCAGCCCTGCACAAGGCCGGCCTTGGCGATTTCATCGAACACATGGCCGATGAAAGCCGCGAGGGAAAGATCTGGGACCAGCTGCTGTCCGGCGGCCAGAAGCAGAAGCTGGTGGTGGCCCGCATCGTGCTGCAGCAACCGGGACTGCTGTTCCTCGACGAAGCGACCGGCGCGCTCGATCCGGATGGCAAGATCGCCTTCCACCAGGCCATCAAGGACAACTGTCCCGATGTCACGGTGATCAGCATCATGCATGAGGCGGTGGCGCCACGCTCGGCCTCGGGCGAGGAATTCTACCACAGCGTGGTCGCGATCGCCGACGGCGTCGCCACCAAGAGGCCGCTTGTTCCGAACCTTCCGCGCGAGCTCACCACCATCCTTACGCAGCCGCGGCCGGTCGAGGACAAATGGATGCGTTTTTCACGCCGGCTGAAGCAGAAATAGCAGCCACGCCGAAGCGCGTTCCGCCACTGGCGGCGGGGCACTCGCTCCCTCCCCCTTCAATAATCATCACAGTCTCGCGATTGGGCGGCTCCCGGCTGTTTTCCGCCACCCCCGCGATTGACTCGCCAAGATGCGCTCCTATGTTGCGCCCGCTCGCTGAATTCCAACTCGAACCCGCGAGCAGAAAGGTCACCGCGCCATGCCTGGCGACAGTAGTCGAACGCAACCGCCGTCCGCCTCGATGTGACCTCTAACGGCTCACGTCCCGCCGGACGGCAAGGAGTGAGCCATGAACGAATTTACCCCCGTCGTAGCAAGCGACGATGCCGTCGCTATCGCGCGTATCCTTGCCAATGATCACGTCGCCGATGTCGTCGAGGCCCTGAACCGGGAATCTCGCGATACCGCGATAGAACTGCTTTGCGAAATGCCGTTCGAGCGGCTGGTCGAGATCTTCGACCAGCCTGAACTCGACGGCGCCTCCGATCTGGCCGAGGCGCTGCCGCGCGCCAAAGCGTGCAAGCTCCTGACCGCCATGTCGGTCGACCGCGCCGCCGATATCCTGCGCGAACTGGACGAACCGGCGAGCTCCGAGCTGCTCGGCGGGTTGGTCCCGCCGCTGCGGGCAACGCTGCTTTCCATTCTCGGCTATCCCGAAGGCAGCGCCGCCTCGATCATGACGACCGAATTCGTCAGCGTGCCGTCGGACTGGTCCGTCGGGCGCACGCTCGACTACATCCGCAAGGTGGAGCGGACGCGGGAGACCGTCTACGCCATCTACATCGTCGATCCAGACACGCATGTGCTGGTGCGCTCGACCGGCCTGCGCCGGCTGATCACCGGCGAGCCGGACGATCCGATCCTGTCGGTGGCGCCGGATCGCGCCCCGGTGACGGTGACGCCGCTGACCGATCGCGAGACACTGGCGCAGACGATCTCCAAATATGACCTGCTCGCGGTTCCCGTCGTCGACCACGGCAAGATCCTCGGCATCGTCACCATCGACGACATCATCGACATCATGATCGAGGAGACGACCGAGGACGCGCACCGTTTCGGCGGCATGGAGGCGCTCGACGAGCCCTACATGAAGATGAGCTTTCTCGCGATGATCAAGAAGCGCGGCGGCTGGCTGTGCGCGCTGTTCATCTCGGAGATGCTGACCGCCAACGCCATGCAAAGCTATGAAGGCGAACTGGAGAAGGCGATCGTGCTCACTCTGTTCATTCCGCTGATCATGAGCTCGGGCGGCAATTCCGGTTCGCAGGCGACCTCGCTCGTCATTCGCGCGCTGGCGCTGCGCGAGATCGGCCTTCGTGACTGGTGGCGGGTGGCGTTGCGCGAATTGCCAACCGGCCTGGTACTCGGCGCCATGCTTGGCGTGGTCGGCATCTGCCGCATCGCGCTCTGGCAGTATATGGGCTTCTACGATTATGGGCCGCATTGGCCGCTGATCGCGGCGACCGTGGGGGCAGCCCTTGTCGGTATCGTCACCTTCGGCTCGCTGTCGGGGTCGATGCTGCCGTTCGCGCTGAAACGGATCGGCTTCGATCCGGCGAGCGCCTCGGCGCCGTTCGTCGCCACGCTGGTCGATGTCACCGGCCTGGTGATCTATTTCTCGGTGGCGCTGGTCATCCTGCGCGGCACTTTGTTGTAATAAGCTTCAGGCCTCCCATCGCGGTGGCACAGCGGCTGCCATGGGGGGTTCTTCAAGATCGAGCGCGCGGGCGTCAATCGACCCGCACGCCGTTCTTCACGCGGTAGGTGGGCTTGTACATGGTGACCAGTTCCTCCGCTGCCGTCGGGTGGACGGCCATGGTGCGGTCGAAATCATCCTTGGTGACGCCGGCCTTCAGCGGAATGCCGAGCAACTGCGCCATCTCGCCGGCGTCCGGCCCGAGGATGTGCGCGCCGAGCACTTTTCGCGTGGCGCCATCGACCACCAGCTTCGTCAGCATCCTTTCGTCGCGGCCCGACAGCGTGTGCCGCATCGGCCGGAATGTGGCGCGGTAGATTTCGATATCGGCGTAGCGCTTGACGGCATCGTCCTCGGACAGCCCGACGGTGCCGATCTCCGGCTGTGAGAAGACGGCGGTCGGAATGGTGTCGTGGTCGGGCGCGGTCGGATTGCCCTTGAATGCGGTCTCGATGAAACACATGGCCTCGTGGATCGCCACCGGCGTCAACTGCACGCGGTTGGTGACGTCGCCGATCGCCCAGATGTTGTCGATGTTGGTGCGGGAATATTCGTCGACAACGATGGCGCCGGTTATGCCGAGCTCGATACCGACGCCTTCCAGGCCCATATTCTCGGTGTTTGGGAGGCGGCCGATGGCGAGCATGACCTGGTCGACTGTCAGCACCTTGCCGCCGGTGACCAACGCATCCAGCCTGCCGTCCGGCCGTTTGCGGACCCATTCCGACACGGCGTGGCAGAGGATCTTGATCCCCTTCTTTTCCATGGTTTCGTGCAGCATGTGCCGCAGGTCCATGTCGAAGCGTGACAGTATCTCCTTGCCGCGATAGACCAGCGTGGTGTCGACGCCCAAGCCATGGAAGATATTGGCGAATTCGACGGCGATGTAGCCTCCGCCCTCGATCATGATCGCCTTCGGCAGTTGCTTGAGGTCGAAAACCTCATTGGAAAAGATGCAATGCTCGTGACCGGGCAGCGCCGGGTGCGGCGCCGGCCGGCCGCCGGTGGCGATCAGGATCTGGTCGGCGGTGACGGTGCGGTCATCGCCCAGGAGATGCACGACATGCGGGTCGACCAGCATGGCGCGCGAGTGGAACGTCTCGCCGCCGGCGCCTTTCACGTTCTTTTCGTAGATCGCTTCCAGACGGGCAATCTCGCGGTCCTTGTTGGCGACCAGCGTCGGCCAGTCGAAGCTCGCCTCCGGCACCGTCCAGCCATAGCCGGCGGCGTCGGCAAAATGCTCGGGAAATTGCGAGGCATAGACATAGAGTTTTTTCGGCACGCAGCCACGGATGACGCAGGTGCCGCCATAGCGGTATTCCTCCGCGATGCCGACACGCTTGCCGAGCGCTGCCGCCACGCGCGCCGCTCTCACCCCGCCGGAGCCGCCGCCGATGACGAAGAGATCGTAGTCGTAACCGGCCATGCTGCTGTTCCTTGCCTCAGGAAATGTTTGCGACAGGTAGGCCGCATGAAGCCAAAAGAAAAGCCCGGTTTCCACCGAGCTTTCTGGTCCAGCGGCAAGGATGCCGGTGGCGAAATCAGACGTCTTAGTTCTTCGGCGCTTCCGGCTGGTCACCGTCTGCGGGCGCATCGCCGTCGGCAGGTGCAGCGCCATCGGCGGGGGCAGTTGCGTTATCCGGCGCAGGCGCGGCCGGAGCAGCGGCCTTCGCGGCTGCTGCCAGCGTTTCGCCGACCTGCTGGGCGAGATCGCGCGCCAGGCCGTTCTGCCAGATGTCGGCGGCCTTGACCAGTTCGCGCGTCACGTTGGGGCCGTTGTCGAGCAGCTTCTTGCCGGCATCGGAATTGTAGAAGGCGGCGATGTCGGTGAGATCCTTCTCGGAGAACACCTTGGCATAGGCGAGCGCTGCTTCCTTCTCCAGATCGGCACGGCGCGAGGCCAGCGCCAGTGCCTTTTCGCTGACGGTCTTGCCGATCAGCTCCTGCATATCAGGGTTCTTCTGGATAAGCTGCTGCTCGAGCGAGGCCGCTGCTTGCGGCAGGATGTTGTCGAACGAGTCGGTCGCGTGGATTGCCGTGACCGCCGCCCGTGCCGCCTTCAGATGCGATTCCGTGATCTCCTGCGAGAACGCCGGGGAAGAGAAGGCGAAAACGGCCGAAGCCGCCAGAACGGCGCAAAGATTGCGAACCCGGTTATGCAACATCATGATCGGTAGAACTCCCTGGTTTTCGGGCGGCATGGACGGTTTGGATGCCGTCGTCGCCGGCGATGATGGCCGCTGACGCCAGCCCGATGAAAAGACCATGCTCGACCACACCAGGAATGGCATGGAGAGCATTCGAAAGCGCTCTTGTATCCGGAATGCGGCCAAAAGATGCATCGAGGATAAAATGGCCGCCGTCTGTAACAAAAGGCTGGCCCCCCGTCATCCTCAATGTAACCGGGCCGGAAAGGCCGAGACTTTTGGCCGCTGCCGCGACCGCGATTTCGGTCGCGCGCAGGCCGAACCGGTTGACTTCGATCGGCAAGGGAAACCGGCCAAGGGTGTCGACCATCTTCGAGCGATCGGCAATGACGATCATGCGCTGAGATGCCGCCGCGACGATCTTCTCGCGCAGCAGCGCGCCGCCGCCGCCCTTGATCAGCGTCAGCGCCGCGTCGATCTCGTCGGCGCCGTCGACGGTGAGGTCGAGCTCGGGCGTTTCGTCAAGCGTCGACAGCGGCACGCCAAGTTCGCGGCAAAGGGCTGCAGTGCGCTCCGACGTCGGCACGCCGATGACGGACAAGCCAATGGCGATCTTTTCGGCCAGCAGCCGCACGAATTCGTCGGCCGTCGTCCCGGTGCCGATGCCGATGCGCATGCCGTCGCTGACATGGGCAAGGGCAGCCCGCGCAGCCTCGACCTTCAACTGCCTCGCATCCATGCTCGCCCCGGGGGTTTGGCTTGGTTCTGATTTTTCTGGATGCGCGCTCCTAGCACTTTTGCCCGCAGGGTCAAAGACTTTGGCTCGCACCGGCTTGCCTGAAAGAAGCGCAGCCGCTATCGCCTGCCTGCAATGCATCAGCCACAGGACAGGCCATGACCCAACCGATCATCGTGTTCGACCTCGACGGGACGCTGATCGACACGGCGCCGGACCTGCTCGACAGCCTCAACCACAGCCTTGCCGCCAGCGAGCTTGCGGCTGTCGACGAAGCCGGCTTCCGGCGTTTTGTCGGCCAGGGCGGACGGGTGATGATCGAGCGCGCCCATACCGCGCAGCAGAAGTCGCTGGCGGTGGAGGAGCATGACCGGCTGCTGAAGCTGTTCCTCGACCATTACACACTCAACATCCCCGGCAAGTCGCGCCCCTACCCCGGCGTGGTCGAGGCGATCGCCCGCTTCGAGAAGGCAGGCTACCTGCTCGCCATCTGCACCAACAAATACGAGGCGAATTCGAAAGCGCTGATCGAGGCGCTCGGCCTGACAGAGCATTTCGCCGCGATTGCCGGCCAGGACACGTTCGCCTTCCGCAAGCCCGACCCGCGCCATCTCACCGAAACCATCCGGCTCGCCGGCGGCGAGCCGCACCATGCGCTGATGGTCGGTGATTCGCAGACCGACATCGACACGGCCAAGGCCGCCGGCATTCCGGTGGTCGCCGTCGATTTCGGCTACACCGACCGCCATGTCAGGGAATTCGAGCCATCGGCGGTGATTTCGCATTTCGATGCGCTGACGCTCGACCTGGCGGAACGGCTGATTGCAGCGGCGGCCGGCTGAGCGAAACAGGTGATTGCGCGGCAGCGCCTGTCCTCGGCTATTTCAGGCACAGAAGGCCGGCGCATCGCCTTGACTTCACAACCCTGCCTCCCTTATATCGCGGCTCGCTTGGCCTTCGGGCAACGAGCGGGCGATTAGCTCAGCGGGAGAGCACACCCTTCACACGGGTGGGGTCGCAGGTTCAATCCCTGCATCGCCCACCATTTTTTCAAGCACTTAGGCATGTTGATTTTCCTCCGCGTACGGAAACCGTACAGAAACAATCGCATCCTTCAGACATTTCCGGCGATCTGCTTTTTGTTGGACAGTGAAGGCATGCCAAATCTTGATGAGATCCTGCCCGATTTAGAACCGCCACTCGCACTCGAACTCACGTTCCTCGGGCCATACCGGGTTGACGTATTCCGCAGGTGAGAGAACGACGATGTCTGGCAGCTCACGTGGATGCTCCCTAACGCGACGCCGATTTCACGAGTCGAAGATCGGGATAACGGCACCGGGCCCAAAAACAATACTGCCCTCAAGTAAGCGAGTGTCGCCCAGAATAGTATCCAGATCACCGCCGGGAATATTTCGCAACAACTCTGCATTGGATAGCTTGAATTTTTTTCACGCCCAGGCTTAATCCCACGCCAGGTATGGGAGGGGACTAATGCCGAAACCTATTGGGCTGAAAATTTCTGAGCTTCGCTTGGATCACGAAAATCCGCGCATCTCGACGGAAGACGGTCAAATCAACATCCGTCAGGCACTTCTCGATGATCAGGGGACCAAGATAGCGGAGCTTGCCGCCGATATCGCGAAATTTGGGCTAAACCCCATGGACCGGATGATGGTTCTAAAGCCCGACTCGAAGAAAAACGAATATGTCGCTCTTGAGGGTAACCGACGAACAGCGGCCTTGCAGATTCTCGCCAATCCGTCGTTGCTGGAAGATATGAAGATTCCAGACTCGCTTCGAACTAAGCTGACCGACCTTGCGGACGATTTTGACACGAAAACGGTCGAGCCCATCTCTGGCGTGGTCATGCCCGACCGAGACACTGCCCGACGTTGGATAGAGCTCCGGCACACCGGACAGAACAGCGGCCGGGGAATAGTTGATTGGAATGGTGTTCAGACGGCCCGTTTTCGCGGAGATCGCACACTTGATCTATTGGAATTCGTGCGTCAGAAGGGAAATCTGACACCGGCCGAGCAGGCTGCCATTGCGAGCAATTTCCCGATTACCACGCTCGACCGTATCATTTCCAATCCAGCAGTCCGCCAGAAAATAGGCATACAGATCGTCGATGGAGAGTATTATTTCGCTTACCCGACCAGCGAACAGATCAAGATCATCAAGAAAATTGTTCTTGACCTGGCTAGTAAGACGATCAAGGTCGATGCGGTCAAAACCAAGGAACAGCAGATCACCTACGTCGACGGCATTCCCAAATCGGCGATGCCATCTGGACCGAAGCTCAAGGCGGCCGAGTCCGTGAAGGCTGTAGTAAAGGCCCAGCCTTCACCCCCACCCCTCCCCCGCCCCCCTTTCCAAGCCCATTGCGCCGAAAGACACTTGTCCCAAAGACCTTTGGGTTGACGATATCGAACACGAAAGCAGCTCAGCTCTTTTATGAGCTGCGAAACCTGAACATCGACAAATTCACGATTGCCGGCGCTATTTCTTTGCGAAGTTTTGTCGAAGCGGTCGTCGAGATATATTGCTCTTCCCATTCGATCTTAACGAAACACACGTCGGGGAAGAACGCGGGGAAGACATTCAGCCTAGGAGAGAAAGTGGAGGCCGTGCTGCAGCATCTCAGTTCGGCTCTGACGAAACAGGAGTTGACCGCAGCAAGGGCTTCGCTCACCGGTAAGGATAGCGTGATATCCGTCGCCCGGTTACACGAGTACGTGCATAACCCGGCCATGTTTCCATCAAAAAACGATCTTATTGGCGCCTGGTCTGGCGTGGAGGCGTTTTTCAAAGCGGCCTGCAAATGACGCCGAAGAGCGCCCGCGCCTCTCACCATGCGTCTCCGCTACGCTATCCAGGGGGAAAGGCCAAGCTCGCCCCGTACTTTAAAGCACTTGTTCGAAAGAATAGGCTCCTAGACGGAACCTATGTCGAACCGTTCGCAGGCGGTGGCGGTGTGGGGCTATGTTTGCTTCTGCATGGCTACGTCGAGCACATCATACTCAACGACCTGAGCGCCCCGATCTACGCATTCTGGAGAGCTCTGTTGGATGAACCCGACCGGTTTCAGCAGAAGATTCTCGACATTGAGCTAACGACCGAAGAGTGGTTAAACCAGCGACAAGTGTTTCAAGAAGCTGAGGGGCGGATCTCCTTCGAAATTGGGTTTGCCACGTTCTTCCTCAACCGAACGAACCATTCTGGCGTCCTCAACGCCGGCATGATCGGAGGGCACAGTCAAAGGTCCGCCTATGGTCTCGATGCCCGTTTCAATCGTCAAGAACTCGCCGCTCGGGTCATGAGAATCGCGAAAAATCGTTCGAAGATCACGGTGATGAATCTGGATGCGGCGGAGCTTATCCGGAATGTGACGGAAATTGCCGGCGATGATCGCCCGCTGATCTATATCGATCCTCCATACTATCGGAAGGGGCGCGACCTTTACTACGACTTCTACCGTCAAGAGGATCATGGCAAGCTTCGCGATGTGATCGTTCAACTCAATTCCGCAATCCCTTGGGTAGTCTCTTACGATAACGAGCCGGCGATCCGCGAGTTGTATGATGCCCACCAGATGCTTGAGTACAACTTGAGCTATTCGGTCCGAAACGGAAGGCAGGGCAAAGAGGTTATGTTCATGTCTGACTGTCTCAAACCGGCTTCACTTGCTGAAGGAGGGCTGCAGGCGCCCCTGCCACAAGCGGAGTTCAACCTGGCCAGTTGATCGATTCGGGCGCACGGTCTTTCGGAGATTTCGTGTCTAGCGCCCGGCTTCACTTCGCAGAGTATCGGTTGGCAGCGGACGTTAGACTAGCAACTACAGCTCGCCCCCTCACCCCCAAAATTCTTCTGCGCGAAATTCAACGCGCTTGAGTAGCTGGTGTA
Organism: Mesorhizobium sp. M0037; assembly: GCF_040323635.1. Taxonomy (NCBI): domain Bacteria; kingdom Pseudomonadati; phylum Pseudomonadota; class Alphaproteobacteria; order Hyphomicrobiales; family Phyllobacteriaceae; genus Mesorhizobium; species Mesorhizobium sp. M0037. The sequence continues at coordinate 152,817 of NZ_JAMYVB010000010.1, forward strand.
GCTCTGGAACTGGCAGACATCGGAGCCGTTGCGCACCTTCATCTGCTCGAGATCCCAGAACGAGACCTCGATGTGGTCGTTGGCGCAATAGACCGTGTATTTTTCAGGCTCCAGCGCGCTGGCTTTCTGCAGCGGCATGGAGACGGCAGGAATGGAAAGTACGGAAAGTGCAAGCATGACGGCGTGACGCGTGCGCATGGTAAACCCCTTAAGTGAAACCGGCCCGTATTATCGCCGCTATTTTGAAACGTTGCATCACGGCTTTTTGGCGAACGACTTCTTTCCCCACGGCCCGGCTCGCAGCCGGCTACTCCCTGTTTGACGCAATTCCCAAGGGAAAGCGCTTCGCGCTTTTCCCGGGAAAACCGTTTCACACTTTTCCTGGAATTGCTCAGATGCTGATCCAGATCTCCAGTGTGTTGGCGCCGATAATCGGTACCGCTCGGGCGATTACCGCCTGGCCGGCAGCAGTGAGGTCGGCGGCGAGAAGTTCGGCGGCGTAGCGGTCGGCGTCGGCGTCCGGATTATAGCGCACCTCGTTCTTGCCGGCAGCGGAGTCCACCTGTTCCTCGCCGGGTGTCGGGATGCCCCAGCCCAAGGCGCGCATTTTGGCGGAGAGCGCCTGGGCGCCATCGCGCGTCATCCCGTCGAACTGAACGTAAACCGTCTGCGGGTGCTGCTGGATACGCAGCCGATCCTTCAATGTGTTGAGCGCCTCGCGGTCCTGGTCGCCGATGATCGCCTGACCGCCGGCTGCGGATATGTCGAGATCTGCGACAGCGCGGCGCGCGGCGGCGAACACAGGCAGCCAGTCCGGGCGGTTCCACAGGTCAGGCGGAACACTGAGCAAGGTCTCGAGCACGTTGCTGCGCCGGGCAGGCGTCAGCCCTGTCATGCTTTGCAGGCCGGCCATCTCGACAAGAGCTGCGACGATCTTGCGCCGTTCGGGCACCGCGAGATCCGCATTGCCGAGTGCGGCAATCAATTCACCGCGCAGCGCATCGGTGGCGCCGTCGGCGCTGTCGAGCAGTTTGACACGCCCCGCCAGATCGTCGGCTGCGGTTCCATTCGGGCCGGGGTTCTTCACCGAATCCGTCCATTCGATGAGCGTGCCAAAATTCAGGCTCGTGCGTCTCTCAAGCTCGGCAACCGGGAGCCGATACTGTTCGACGTTGAACTCGCCCGTGGCGTCGCCCGGAATGAGGAACGCATCGACGACGAAGTCAGGCTCCCTCGCCTCGTCCTTCACGGCAGCCGGCACGGAAGAGACGGCGAGCTTCCAATAGGCGTTGGGGACCGGCACGCCATCGATCGGGTGGCTGGTGGGGTTGAAGATCGTACCGCTGAAGATGGTCACCTTATTGGCCAGCGGATTGTGCTGCGTGCGCACCCAGTTTTCGAGCGGCGCCCACTTCGTCTCGTAAAAAGCGCTGGACTGCGGCATCGTGTTGGGCAGGACATAGGTATACTGGGCCAGTTTGAGCGCCGCCGTTGCCGCATCGACCGTGAATTCGGGACCCCAGGCGATGTCGCTTGCGTTCGCCAATCGTGCTGGCAGCCAGCGCCGGTCCGGCCGGAGGTACCAGGCACGATCCGGCTGCAAATCATCCAGCAGTCGATTATCATACCTCAATCCGCTGCCGGTGACCTGCAAAGTCATCCTTTGCGACCGATCCAGATTGACCGCCGAGTAGATGGCCATGCGGTGACTTCGGCCCATCACCAGCGAGTAGTTGATATAGTCCAGCGGCGTCCTCGAGGTATCGCTCGCCAAATCGCCGGTTAACCTGGGCAGGGCGATGTTGGCCTGGATAAAATCGACCTTATAGCCCGTAAGGACATTGGGCCGCTTGTCAGTAACTTTGCCGAGCAGCGGTTCAAGCGCGCTTTGCAGCGGCGCCGGCAACTCGCTGAGACTGATCTCACTGCTTTTGATCCGGCCTGCCAGTTCAACAAGCACCGCCTGCTTCAAATCGGGCGTCAGTTTTTCGAGGGATATATTGCCGTCTTTGAGCTGGTCGATCACAAGCCCGATGGCAGACCGCAAGGTGGCCTGCGTGTCTTGCTGCTCACGCAGTCTTTTGGCAGCGTCCTCGGCATTCTTCAAGGCAACGTCACGCGCGGCTTCTGCCTGTACGCGTGCGTTTTTTGCCTCCGCGAGAGCGGCGCTTAGGTGCTTATTGAGTTCCGCGACCTCGTTCGCCGCGGTCTCGGCCTTGGATTGTGCCTGCTCGGCATTGGAACGGGCAACAACAGCATCATTCCTCTGGTTAAATGCGAAGTAGGTGGTTCCAGCGAGGATTGCGGTTAGGGTGGCGAACACGGCGATCAGCAGGTTCTTGCTGCGATCGCGCTGCTTCTGGCTGTCCGTCTCCGCCTTGGCGCTCGCCTCAACGAACTCGGCAATGTCGGCACCTTGCGGCAGCTCCGCCGCCTCCTTCAGCGCTTCGCCGCGCAGGAGATAACCGGCATAGCCGGTGTTCTTCCATTGCCTGGCCTGAGCGGCCACACGGATGCGAAAGCGCTCGGTCAGTTCGTCCGAACTCAGTTCGTCGTCGGATGCGGATTGCTCGTTGGACCCAGAGGCCGTGGGGCCGGCTTTGGCCGGCCCGACAATGGCATCCGTTGCAACCGACCCCGGATCGTCCGCCGCGACAGCGACCGTTTCAAGGCCGCCGCCACCTGCGAAAGACGCGAGCCGCGCCGGGCTGACGTCGGCTGAGGTGATGCCCGGCCGCGTGACCAGTTCGGCGGACCAATAATCGAGTATGCGCTGCGCCGCGCGCCGGTCGGATTCCCGCGCGATGGAGCTGCCGGCGCGCCGTGCCTTGGCCAGGAAGTCGCGGATGGCCTGCGCATCGGGGGCCGTGTTGTCGATGCTGGCTTCCGTCGTCTCGGCGCCGGCCTTGTCGCTGCGGCTCATCGATGGGTCGACGGCTTCATTGCTGCTGGCGATGCGCATCAGCTCGAGATGTGCGATCCGGATGTCGCTCAGCGAAATAAAATCGGCCGGAGTTTCGGTCTCCGTGCCTGTCGCAAGTTCATCGCTCATGGCCCCAGGTCCTCAATGATCTTGTGCAAAGGCGTGCTGACGCGGACGATCGAGGCGCATTCCGTTTTCAGCGCCAGATCGACCTGGACGAAGCGTTGCTGGGCCTCGTCCCGATAGGCTTCGAAGGCAAGGATGAAGGCGGCATCGACGGTCTCGCGCGATAGCTGGTCGTTGACGTCGGTGGAGTAGTCGACGAGCGTCGCCCGCCACGCTCCAGTGGGGTCGAGGTCGGCAAGAACCTTGACCTTCACTTCCAGGTTTCGCCACAGCGGCGAAAACTGGAACGGCAGCGACCTGTCCGCCGCAGCGCCCCCTTCTATCGGCTCGATCATGTCGGTAAGGCTGGCCAGCTTGTTGTCGATGTCCTGCCATAGCTTGTGCTCGACGACGCGCGCATAGATGGTCGAGGACAGCACCATGATCGCGTCATGCGCGGCCTTGATCAAGGGCACGGACGGCTCTTCTGCAGGAAGTTTGCCGGCTATCGTATCTAGACCGGTGGCCAAAAGTCCGAAGGGCAGGTTCTTTGCCGTGACGAAAATCTGCTGGTTGAGCCGCGACGGCACGACGCGCAGCACGGTGCGCACGTCAAACAGCGCGTCGTAGGCGTCCGGAGACTTGTTATCGATGGCAGCCTGCAACTTGATCGCAGCCGCCTTGAGGTCGTCGAGCCAGGCCTGCTCGATATCGTGAAGCGCCGGCCCCGCCGGCAGCTCCATGACCGACTCTCCGATAGAGACACAGAAGAGCTTCAATATTTTGAGGAAATTGCGCATGACGCGGACCTGCTCTAGGTCGGCCCCCATGTCGCGGGCGGCGACCAGCAGGTTCTGGAAGCTGCCGATGCCGTATTGAAAACTCTGCAGATGGTCATGCAGGTCCTTGTAGGTCTTGAGGACATCGATCTGGCTGGTGACATTGGTGAGGCCGTTGTCGGCGGCAAGCGTGGCCTGAATGTCCTTGGACTGCTGGTTGACGGCGTTGAAGCCTGCGAGCGCGGTGTTGACCCGATCGTCGGTCGTCAGGCCGGGCAACTCGGCCGTCGGTTTCTGGCCCGCGGCGAGTTCGTCCAGATAGGCCTTGAACCGGGCCGCGCACTGCGGATTTTGCGCCACGACGGCAGTCATAAGCGCCTGCGACAGTTTATTGGTCAACGCATAGTCAAGGATGTTGAACCAGACTGTAAGCGCCGCCCCCTGGAGGTTGATGGCGCCAGCGACGATCCCAGCGTCCTTGGTTACCTGCAACCAATCGGGAGGCAATGGGTAGAGATCAGCCAGTTGAAGCCTGAGGTCGAAATAGGCGCTGATCTCTGAACTCCCTGGTGTTTGGTGTGTGGCGTTATAAACCGTCACATCCGAAAAAATTTACATGCCGTAGTCCCAAATCGCCGCGCATCGAGCTGCGCCATCGGTCTGCATAGCTCACCATCTACACAGGCTTTGCCGCGAGGTCTTGGATGATGGTGTCGATCGCGATGCCTTCATTGCGATAATATGTGCTTTTGGCAGGCGCGTTGGGCTCGGTGAGCCAGCCTCCGCTGTGATGCAGCGCAATCAGGTTCCAGTCGGTGTCGAAGACCGGCGAGCCCGACGAACCCGGCAGTGTGTCGGTCAGATACTGGACGCGGCCGCCGCCGACGAAGGCCACGACATTGGCGACGAACGAAATCTGTTTCTGCGCACCGCCGGGATGCTGGATGATGTTGACATGATCGCCGGCCTTGACGGTCATGGGTTTCAATTCCAACTCGCCCCATTTGGAGGCATCGCCCTTGATGCGGACGGCGGACCAATCATTGTCCTTGGAGGTACGAAGAGGCACGGCGGTGTCGATGTCGAACTGGTCGAGCGGCGCGTCGAGCCCGGCAACGGTGCGCTGATAGTTGAACTGGACCACCGTGCCCGCCAATGAAGCGCCGTCAGGCAAGACATGGTTGTTGGTGATCAGTATCCCGCCGGTGGTCATGAAGCCGGTGCCGGAGCTGCCATCCGCACGCTTGATGCGCACCACCGATCTTGCCCTGACAAGGCCGAGTTCGAGATAGCTGATCGGCACCAGCGTGCTCTTGTCGCCAAGGATTTTTTCGAGCTGGGCCGGCGCCGTCGCGCCGCTCCAATTGGCGGTCGCGGGGCCTTCGACCGGCGGCGGCGGGGCGTGCTGCTTTGCCTGCAGCAGTGCCTGGTCGCCGGGATTCTCATCGAGTGCAAAGGCGACGAGGTCGTCGGCCCTGGTCTCCTGCTTTGCGCGCTGGACAATCGCAAACCAGTTGTTGATCGCCTTGTTGTCAAAGGCGATCTGGGCCGTCGAAAGACCGACACCTTTGGCAACACGCACGCCGTCGCCGATCATCGGGTAAAGGTTGGCGAGGATGCGGTTGAGACTGTTCAGTTCGGATTGCGTCCATTCGGTCATGGGATTCCCTCCGACCCTAAGCCTTCTTCTTCCGCTTGCGTGATCCCGCCCGCATGGCAATTTCGGTGCCGCGAACCGTTTCGTACTGGTCGGCATCGACCAGCGACTGGTCGAAGGTGACGCCGGTCATTTCGGAGATTTCGGTCAGCGGGTACATGGCGCCGATGAATTCTTCGGAGACCGTGAACTCCAGTTCCGTGTCCGACAGATCCTGTTCGAGCACGAAGCCGTAGCTGGCGATGCCGTCACTGACGCGGGCGACCACCACCTTCCAGAAGCGGCGCGGCACCGGCGCGCGGAGACTGGTGCCTTTGGGACCCTTGCCGGCAAAGGTCCGGTCGTCTTCGGCGAGGACCGGGCCGGCGAAGACGCAAAGCCGCTCGCTGGCCGCCTCCGACAGGACGTGATTCTCAAGATCGCCCCAGTTCTTCTCGCCGCTGTCGGAGCGGTTGTAGCCTTCGACCTGGGGCGAGCAGTTGGTGACATGGAAGGAGCAGACATTGCCCCTGAGCAGAAGCTCGAAGGTGCTGCCCCAGGCCACGTCATCGCGCCTGACGATATGGCCCTTGTCGAAGGCGCCCTGATCCTGGGTGTAGAAGACGTCGGGGATCTGGTACTTGTCGTCGAGCCGCAGATCCGGGAACCAGCGCTCGCTGAACAGGCCGCCGCGCGAATAGTTGCGGCCCTTTTCCGGCTCGCGCAGATTGCTCTCGTCGGTGACGTTGGAGGCGGTGAACAGCGCCAGCCGCCGCTTGGCGTGCATCTTGAGCGAAAAATTCTGGTAGTCGAGTTGCGTGCCGCCGGCCTTGAGCGGCGCCAGCACTGAGAGGTCGGTGGCCTCAGGCATCGGCACAACGACCGGCGCGAGTTTAGTGCCGCCAGAGAGAAATTTCTCGTCGTAGCCCTTATAGCCGGCATAGTCCGCGACCGTTTTGGGAACGAATGCGCCGCCTGGAGGGGTCGGCTTGGCCGCTTCCAGTTCGACCGATTCCGTGACCGCTTCATGGCCAGGCGTTGCGCCGAGCGAGACGGTGATGCGCAACGGCACTTCGAAGGTGACGCTGCCGCCCGGCGAAACGACGACGCCTCCGGATGGAGGCGTCTGGGTGGCGACGCCCGGGATCTGCTGGGCGCCGCCGACTTCAACCAGGTTTACGCCCTCGGCCGGCGACCCACTGTCCGCCTTGTTCCACCATGCGCCCCAATCGTTGGGGCCACCGCTGGCGGCGCCGGCGAAATTGAGGCCGAGGTCGACGACACGCTGGTCCTTGGCGAGCGCGCCGGTGGGCACGGCGTAGTTGCGCTCGAGATAGCGGCCGGCAAAATGCAGCGCCACGACCTCGCCGGTGGCGAGGTTGATCATGGCGGTGCCGGAGTTGCCGCCAGTGGTCGAGCAATCATGTGTCGCCGCGCGGACGATCTTGCCGAAACTCTCCGTATCGAAGCCGCCCTGCAGCATGCCCGGTTGCAGGCGCTTGACCTGGAAACGATCGCGCATGAGCTCGTTCTGGACATCGACCGCGTTGCGATTGTCGAACGCCGGATAGCCGATGGCGACGACTTCCTGGCGCAGCATATCGCGCGCGTCGGCGACCGCGAGCGACAGCGGCGTGATGTTGTCGGGCAGGCCTTCGACTTCGAGAATCGCCATGTCCCAATAGGGATGGATCATCCGGACATTGCGGATCTTGAAGACGTTTCCTGCCGCCGAATCGCGCTTGAAGTCGATGCCGGCGGCGCGGCCGTTGATGAATTGCACATTGCGGTCGCCAAGGCCGTCCGCAAATATCTGCGCCACATGACGGTTGGTCATCAACAGGTTGCGGCCGACGACGAAGCCCGTGCCGCCGTAAGGGATATTGGTGTCCCACAACAGTTCGATACGCCCGATCGCCGGCAGGGCGGCTTCGATGCGCTGCTTCAATGCGGCCTCGCTGGTAAGCTTCGTCCACAGCGAATGGCCAGGTGTCGGAGCGCCGTCGAAAGTCAGCGTCGTAAAGGTGCCATCCTTGATGTCATAGACCGGCCGCAACTCCGGGATGATTATGGCTTCCAGATCGGAAAGCTGCTCGGGCGCGACTTCGGCGCCCCGCGCGAGGCTCTCCAGGCCAGCGCGCGCCGATTCAAACGCCGCCTCCGTCTTGCCGGCTTCCGCAGGCGCAAGGGATTCCAGGCCGCCGCCTGCCATCGTCTCCATGTTGCCGAGGACCGATTCAGTCCCCTCGCCCCCGGTGACGAGATCGAGATATTGACGGATTCGCTGCTCTCTGCTGACCGGCATAGTCGCCCTCAAAGGTTCTGTCGAAGTAAAGAACTGTATTGCCCCATTTTAGACTGGTGCAATTCTGATTGGCAGGCAAGGAAACAAATCAACTCGCGTCGAAGATGACCGGAGTGCAACGTCGGCATGTCTCTTTGCCGCAGTCGCTCGCGCGATGTATGACGCTCGCATTATTTCAGCGATGCCGTATGTGATCTCCGTCACAGACGCTCACGCTGTTTGCGCCCACCTATCGCAACGGGTGGAAGGGCCATTGCGGCCGCTCGGTTTTACAGAAATTTTATCACCTATCCATTTTTATCAGTTGGCGCCTGCACGCGCGGCGCCTGTCGCCGCGCGTGCAGGCGGCTTTCCGCCCGGCACGAGCCAGGCACTGGGCGCGACCACTGCGCCAAGCCTTTAGAAGGCGTAATCGCAAGGGATGAACGCCGGCCTTTGACGCGGTGCACTCTTGCCTTAGACTTCGGCCCTTAAACTTCGCCGATTGCGGCAATTGGGAATTTGGAACATGGCTTTTGGCGGCCCAAACGACAGAAACGATCTGCCGCGCCTGGCACGCATCGATCCAAAGCTGTTCGATATCCTGTTCAGCGGCTGCAAGGTCGAGCGCTACGCCGCCGGCCAGCATCTGTTCGTCCAGGAAGATGCCGCCGACCGGATCTACGGGGTGATGAGCGGCACGGTGGAAATCTCGATCTATTCGCCTGGCGGGCAGAAGCTGGTGGCCAATATCGAGCTGTCGCGCAGCCTCGTCGGCGAGATCGGCGCGCTTGACGGGCGGCCACGCACCGCCACCGCCATCTGCCTGACCGCTTGCGAGCTGGTTTCGCTCAGCAGGACACAACTCTTTGATCGCATTGAGAGAAATCCACCGCTGGCACGCGCGATGATCGAACTTCTGTGCGCCCGGCTGCGCTGGGTCAGCGGCGAACTCGGCGACCAGGCCTTCTTCGGCATCGAGGCGAGGCTCGCCAAACGCCTGGTCTTCCTGGCCAAGGTGATGGCCGACAGCGCCGGCTGGATTCCGATCTCGCAATCGGAACTCGGAGAGTTCCTCGGCGCCACGCGCGAGTCCGTCAACAAGACGCTCAACGACTGGCGCAACCGCTCGTTCATTGCCATCAAACGCGGCGGCCTGCGCATCACCGACACCGGGGCGCTGCGCCATATCGCCGAATCGCAGGACGACGACTGACGCCGATCCCGAATCAGCCCCGGCTAAGACTCAGAGCCGCGAAATCAGGTAGCGCAGCGCCGAGCGGCTGGGCATGAAGAAGTATCCACCACCCTTGGTGGTGACGAATTGCGGCATGTCACGGAGCGTCGTGACCTTTTCCCATGACGGAATGGTGAACCTGCCATCACCGCCGCGCGAACCAATCGTCGGGTCCTTTTCAGCGACGAGGCCCTGGAACGTGGCCGACGAAACCCAGGTCTGCTGAATGAATTCGTACTGGCGCTCTATGTCGGCGTTGAGGCACATGAACAGCAGCCCTTTTTCGACCTTGCCATTCTTGCCGTCCTGCTTCTCATAGGTACGGCCGACCCGCAGGATACGATGGCGCTTGCCGATATTGATCTGCGTATCGCGGTCCTCACCCAGCGTGTCGCGTGGGTTGGAACGGCGAATGTGGGCACCAAGCGGGCAGCGATGGCCTTGCGGATCCTCGGCGCCAGCGGCGAAGTTGTTGTCGATGACGCGTCCCGGATGATCGGGGTTGCGCACCAGCGAGCTACCGTTCTGCCAGCGGCCGAGCATCTTGGCGGCAATCCAGTCTTGCGTGATGGCTTGGTTGCCGAGTTGGCTCGCGACCAAGGCTGCAGCCTTTTTGCAGTAGTTGTTGAAGACGTCGACGTGCTGCTCGAACTGGCGAATAACCAGGAATGAACCGTTGCGCCCGAAATCGCGCGGCGGTGGCGGCAGGCCCGGAATCAGCCGGCTACGGCGCACCTGCGAAAGGATTCCGGTCCGATCGCGTGATGCGCTTACCGAGGGCGAGGCTGGATAGAACCCATGCTCATCACGATAGCCGAACAGGAACTCGCCGGGCGCGACCAGATGCATGGGCGCGGCGCCCCTGCTGGCGCGGGTCGTGCCCCGGACAATCGGCTGCGAAATCCCGTCCGCGAAACCGAAATGCTCGTAGGCTGGCCCACGTTCCGACCGATCGTCACGCTTTGCCCCGTCGGACGATTTCGTCTTCGTGTCGGTCGGACCCCGGTTTACGGCGAGCGGCAGTTCGGCGACGACCTTCATGCCTGCACCGGTCGTCTTTCGTCTCACGGTGGCAATCTCGGTCTTCAACCGTCCCAGGTCTTCAGCATAGCAGACGATGACCAGGTCCACAGGGTTCTCCAACGACCCCCACTCCCATTCGTCCGGGCCGTCGCGGCCTCGGTCGTCCAGTATGCGCCCACGCTCGGGATTGCCCATGCCATGGCGAAAGGCGATCGGAAATGTTTCCAGTGGATCGCCCTCCACACCCTCGTCGAGCCCAAACTGCCGCAGGCCACCGGGACCAAAGGCGACTATCATAGCTCGCCCGGCGGGCCTGCCTTCGCCGAAACTCGTCTGCTCGACAACGAAATCGAGCCAGGCTCTGCGCTTGGGCGCCGGCAACTTGTCCGGCACCCGGATCGCAAGCATATGCGAATAAGCGAGCGGGCCGAGCGGGCCGAAGAAGATGGACTGGATCTCGCCGGTTTCCAGCTGCTGTTCGAGAGGCGCCGGAAAGGCAGAGCTGATATTGGCCAGCAGCGAAGTGGTCTTTTGAACGGTGGTCGTTTCGCTCGCCGGGCGCCGTAGCGAACCGAACAAGCTCAGCCAGTCGCGCGCCTCGTTGCCGACGGCGGAAGCAATGCCGCGCCTGACCCGGGAATTGATCCGGATGCGCTCTGTGTTGATTTGGGGATAGGCGGAGTACCAGAACAGGGTCGGCACCTGCTGGCGCCGCGCCCAGCGCTTGAAACGATCGCCGTCGCGCGCGCCGTCCAGGAACAGCCATCGTGTGCGTGGATAGCCCACGGTGTTGCTCCACACGCCGGTCAGGCCAGCGGACGCCTTGGCGATGAAGTCCTCAAGATAGCTTTCCCAGCTGCCGCCGTAGTTGGAGAAGAACATCAATCGGTTGGAGCCGGGCAGCAGTATCCAGCGGGCGAAATGGATCGTGTTGATGGTGTTGAGGAAGCCTGGCTTGAACACCTTCTGGGCAGCTATCGAGATCAGGTAGAAAGAAAACCTGAGCGCCAGCCGCCGCAGGATGCCGGCCTTCATCGTCGAAATCGCAGTCAGATGGTTCTGTGCCGCGTGGCCCTCCTTGACGAGTATCGCGTTCAATTCAGATATGCCGATCGATGTGCTTTCCGGCCGATCCCTGTCCTCGCGGCGTCGCAGCGCCAGCAAGCACGAAAACGCCAGCAGCGCCGCTGCCACCAACACTCCAAGTCCCGACAACAGAAGTGAGGTGATTGCTACGGCTATGGCGGTGAAGGAGATTTCCTGGGAACTGATGTCGATAGATCTGCCGAACACCACACTGTAGGTCATGTACCAGCAAGCAGCCCAGATGATCGCCACCGTGACGAAGACCGGTGGTACCAGCAACGTCGTCATCAGGGCACGGCCCCAATGACCCGGCGGCTTTTCCAGCAGGCTCTCGGCCGGCTCGAACGCCCAGGCAAACGTCCCTAATGACTGGACATGCTGGCGAACTTCAGCGAGCACGGCAGGAGCGTTGCCGGCGCCTTTGCGTGGCCGCTCGACGATGTCGCGGACGGCTTCGAAAAGCTGCTGCTCGGCCTTGATACGCTGGACCGAGTGCCCCGGCGTGCCCGAAAACACCAGTCCGGCATTGCTGCCGAAGGACGGCGATATGTCGACATTGTGCTTGCGCAGGAAATCGTTCAATGCGCCGCCGTCGCGCAGATCGCAGACATCCTTGAAGATCGGCCGCAGCCGGTGCCCGATGGCGTGCGTGACCGCATCGATGACATCGTCGATGCTGCCGTCACCGGAAATCTCGAGAACCAGAGCTCCTTTTTCCTGACCGGAATCAGCGCCGATCTCGCCGGTGCCGACCACGGTCAGGCTGGTGAAGTGGACGGTGCCGGCAATATCGAGCGCGGTGCGGATATCTTCGACGGCCGGGTTGCCGAGGCTGGCAACCTTGTCGCGGACAGCATCCAGCGACGCGGATCGGGTGACCGGGCAGACCACCGTCACCATGGACTGCGTTACGGTGCGGCAGAGTTCTGCCCGTTCGAAATCGACCTTGAGGGTTTCGGGATAGGCGCCGATGCGGGTCATCCGCCCGGCCTTGCCGGGCATGCGGCGCACGCCCTGCTTCTGGAACAGGGCGCGCAGGCTTTCGCCGATCTGGATCCTGGCAATCTCGGCGCCGATGCACTGATGAATGCCGTGGCCGAACACCATGTAGTCGCGATACGGGCGCGATGTGTCGAACTGGTCCGGGTTCTGCACGGCTTCGGCATCGAACATCGCCGACAGCGTCGCCGGCATCACCACCGTGCCGGCTTTCACCAGGCGCTCGCGGCGCGTACCCTTGCCGATGATCGCGTCGCGGGCCGTGTAGCGCCAGGGGCCGACCCAGATCGGCTTGAAGCGCATGGCTTCAAGGACGGCCCTGTCGAGCTTGGCGGTATCGTTTTCGGCCAATGCGGCATCGATAGCCTGCCGTGCGTCGGGCCGCGACAGGATCACGTCGAGGCAATTGCCGGCGGCCAGCACATTGGTCGGGACGAAGCCGGCGATCATGCCCAGCATGATCGAATTGAGGTCGTCCCGCGACAGGCGGCCCTGATCCATCTGGACAACCAGCCTCGCCAGCGGTTGCTCGGCCTTCAAGCCCCGGTCCCTGGCCGACTGGATGGAGCGATCGATGACTTTGAGAAGACGGTCGCCCGCCACCACCGCGAGTTCGCGCATGACGGGGCTCGCCGTCGGGTCCGAAAAGAACAGCGCACTCAGCGCGATCGCCCAGTCGGCGAATTCGGATTCATCGTCGATCTCGACGCCGAAATAATCTCGACAGATGTGCACCGGGACGATCTTCATCAACCTGGAGATCGCATCGAAGCCGGGGCTGGCGCGCGTCATGATCTCTTGCGAATGACGCGCCGCGATCGGCCTGACGGCGGCTTCGACCTCGGCCGGCGGGAATGCACTCAGCACCGACGATTTCATGCGCCGGTAGTCGGCGCCGTCCTGCATGCCGAGGATGAAGTTGGATCCCCGGGCAAGCTCGGTCATTTCCGGGCCGTATGGGGTCTGGAATTCGTCGCCGCGCTCCAATATGTCGCGGACATCGGCGTTCTTGGTGACCACGAGAACGCCGAAAAGTTTGCCGGTCGGCCGGAAACGCCGCAACAAGGAAAGCGCCCAGCGGGGGTCTTCGGCCAGAGACCCGACGACGCGCGCAATCAGCCCTGTCTTGCGGATCCGGCCGAGATCGAACGGCGGCATTTCCGACAGCGGGCGCTGGTTTCTCTGGGCCGCGCTAATAGCGTCGAAATACTTCAGTTTGGTCATGCGCGTTCAAGCCCCCCGGCTATCCACGTCATTGCGATGCCGGCCGTTCAACGCCTAGGTTTGCATCGGCTGCACGTATGTGAATCTTTTCACAGTTGGTCCATGTTCCAGCCAGCACTGACGCCATGTTCATTTGGCCAGTTGGAAATTGGCGACGAGGAACTCGTTCGCGGCCTTGTCGGTGAACGGTATCCAGCGCACACGCTGTTCTGAAAAATCGGGATGCCGGGTGGCGAAAATGGCCATCTCGCGCCGCGCCTGTTCCGGCCGGCCGCTTCGCATCAGCGCGCCGATCTTCAGGAACCTGGAATAAAAATAGCCGGGAGACAGGTTGAGCGAGCGGTCAGCGGCAGCGATCGCCGCCGGCCAGTTCTCGACCAAACAATAGGCCGCCGTCAGTTCCCCCAGATTGTGGAAGCGGTAGAGGTCGAACGGGCTCAATCGCTCGGTATCGAGAAAGAACGGTATCGCTGACGCGGCATTGCCGAGCAGCAGCTGGGCGCTGCCCATGGCCGAGCGCGCGAAGGCAAAGCTCGGATTGATGTGGATCGCTTCCTCGAGATGGTCGACGGCCGACCGCGGTTCGCCGCGCATGATGTCGACGGCGCCGAGATGGGCGTGCGGGCGCGCATCCAGGCTGTCCACCAGCAACGCCTTGCGGGCAAACTGCTCGACCTTGTTCAAATCGTCGCTGTCGCCGAAACGCAGCCATGCCCGCCAGAAATACCACCACGCCAGTTCGTTGAGCACGGCGCTCGAGTTGGCGTCCTCGCGGTAGGCCTTCTGGAAGAACTCGAGTGCGGTTTCGGTGTCGCCGCGGGTGCGCCGGTTCATGTGCCAGCGGCCCCGTCGCACCAGTTGCCAGGTCTCCAGGCTTTCCCAGGGAACCTGGAAGGTGCGTGCCTGTTCCGCCCGGTCGACCTCCTTGTCCAGGATCGAAACGATCTCAGCGCCGATCTGGTCGCGCAGGTTGAAGATGTCGACCAGATCGCGATCGAAGCGCTGCGACCACACCAGCCGCCCGTTGGACGCGTCGGCCAGCGCGGTGTTGAGGCGGATCTGGCCACCATTGCGCATCAGCGTGCCGCTGACGATGTAGCGCGCGCCGAGCGCGTTGCCGATCACCCGCGTGCCCAGCGTGTCGTCGCGGAACTGGAAGCTGGAGCCCTTGGCGATGACCGAGAGCCATCTGGTGTTGGAAAGACCATAGATGATGTCCTCGGCGATGCCGTCGGCCATGTAGCCGATGTCATGCTCGCCGCCATCGGCGTGGAAGGGCAGGACGGCGATCGCCGGCGGCCCCTTGGACGACAGCTTCTGCTGCGCATTGGCCTGGGGAATGGCGGCGAACGACGCAGCCGGCGAGGATCCGTTGCCACTGCGGCCGGCGATCAGAACGCGCACCGGCAAGGCGATGTTCTTCAGCATGAATTCGCCGAGATCGGTGAATTCGGCCGCCGTCTTGTCCTTCACATGGTGCCAGGTCGTCTCCGAAACGGCGAGACCGTCGCCCGGCGCGAATTCCTGGATTCTCGCGGCGATGTTGACGTCGTCGCCGTAGAGGCGTCCACCACGCACGATGACGTCGCCGGTGTTGATGCCGGCCCGAAACGGCATGCGCATGTCGTCGGCAACCTCGGCGTTGAGGGCGACGATGCGGCCCTGGAAATCAAAGGCCGCGCGCAACGCCTCGATCGGATTGCCGAACTCGGCCATGATGCTGTCGCCGGCGTCGCCGAACGTGCGGCCGCCAAATGTGCCACAGCTGTCGGCGATGATGTCGCGCCGTTCCTCGAATGCCGCGACAGCAGACTCGTCGTCGATGCCCATCAGCCGGGAGAACCCGACGGCATCGATAGAAATGATTGTCGCCAGCTGACGGGTGTAGTTCCGTACAGCCATGTTCGAGCCCCCGCTCCCTTTCTGGTTCTGGTCCAGCACAGGCGACGACCCGTTCCTGAAACACTTCGCCGCGCGCTGAGAGATGAAGATTCCGGCGGGGTTGGCGCACCATGCCACCCCGCCAGGACCAGAAGTCTAGCAGGGTCTTGGGCAAAGCTCTACCACCATCGGGTTGTCCAGCGCGGGCCGTGGCAGCACTCATGGTTGGCCGGCGGTTGGCGCAAATATTGGCGTGCCGTCGCTCTGAGCGCGGAGATCTAGGGCTTCACGGAAGCTGCGCGATGTCAGCTCTCGGAACAAACTGTGCTGCCTGCGAGTTTCCGGTGCGGTTCATACCAACGTGAAATGAGGGTAATCATGCGAAATCTTGTTCTGGCGACCGGTGTCGTCGTTCTTCTGGCCGGCTCGACGGCCTTTGCCGCGGATGACAGCCCACTGCCGCCGACGAATGCCCAGAAACTGTCGGCAATCATCGCCAAGGTCGAGCAGCGCGATGGCTTTCGCTATGTGAAGGAGGTCGACTGGGACAAGGACGGCTACACCGTCACCTATTACACCGCCGACAAGGCGAAAGTCGAAATCACCTTCGATCCCGTGACCGCCGAACCGAAATAGCGCCGATACCGCACCGCTTCGGCAATTCCGTCCGCCGCGTTTTCGCCTAGAATGGTGGCAGTTGTCGGACAACGGGGCGACCATGCTTTCTTCCAATCGAATTGCCAACGCGCTTGCGCTTGTCGTCGCACTGGCTGGCGGGGCGTCTACCTTGGTCCAGCGCGTGCCGACGGACCATCCTTCGACTGCCGCAAAGCCCGCCTGCCGGTGGAAAAGGCGATCTGTGCCGACCCGCAACTGTCGGCAATTGATGCCTTGGTGGCCGAGGCCTTTACGGGTTTCGAGCCAGCCTTTGGCGGCGACAAGCGCAAGATCGCCCGTGCGCTCATCGCCGACAGGAACGCCTGTGGGCAGGATGCCGCCTGCATCGTCAGCGCCCAGAACAATGCGCTGCAGACCTACGGCAATGCGCCGTCCTGGGTGCAGGACTACAACATCGCCCTGATCGGCAAGAAGGCGCTCGACACCGCGGCCCGCCATCCGGGCAGCCTCGACCAGCCCCTGCCCTCGTCGATCGGCCAATGCGCCTTGACCCACATCACCGCGCTGACGACGCGGCTCGGCGACGACCCGCTGGAAACCGCCGGCCCTGAAGCCGGCAGCCTGGCGCGGTTCAGCAATGGCGGCGCCGGGGTTTCCTACGAGCGGGAGCCTGGCCTTGCCAGTTCGAAAGCCGGCGATCCTGTCGTCATGTGCCTGATATCGATCCCGAGGGATTGTCCGCAGGGCGACGAGCGCGGGCGGGTCTATTACGCCGTCGACCTCACGATAAAAGGCACATGGGTTTTGCCGGATTCACAACATCTATGCGGCGGCGCCTGAAGATTTGCCGCAAAGCACTGCTGGATGCACTCTTGCGCCGATCCGCCTTTGATGGCTGAGTGCGCGTAACAGTTGCAGGGCACGGGGGTGCATGGCCATGGTTAAGCATGTTTTGAAGCGCATCCTGATGATGCTTGCCGGCTATTTCGTTTCGGTGCTGATCGGATTGTTCGCGGTCGTGGCGATATATTGCGCACTCGCCGTATTGCCCAACGCGCCGGACTATTTCGGCGCCATGCAATTTTCGCCCATTGTCGTGCTGCTGTGGCCGCCGCTCGGCATGGTCGTCTATTTCCTGACGATCGTGCTGACCGGCCTGCAGACGCTGATCTTCGCGCTGCTCGCCGAATTCTTTGCCCTGCGCAATTTCCTGGTGCACATGCTGTTTGGCGCCGCTGCCGCTGCAGCCGGCTTCTTCCTGGTCTGGCCGGCCGCGGAAGAGGATGCCGGACGCTGGGCCGATATCGGCATCATCGCCGCCGCCGGCCTCGTAGCCGGCCTGGTCTATTGGCTGATCGCGGGCCGCGACGCCGGCTTCCGGCGTCCGCTCATCCAGCGCTGATCGCAGGAAACGGGCGACCGTCTATCGGCCAAAAATCTAATAAAACCAGAGAGTCAAAGTGAGTTCCTCGTTTCGTTGAACGAGGAACTCCGCTGGTTCAGCTCGTCGGCGAACGCACCGCTTCGGTCGCGTCCAGCGCCTGCATCAGCCGCGTGTCGCGGTCGTAGACGTCGTTGAAATATTCGACTTTGCCGGACAGGTCCGGCCAGGCAGTGAAGTAGGAGACATAGACGGGAATCGTGCGTGTCACGTCTTCGCTGGCATGGCCGTGCTTGAGCTTTTCGGCGATGTCGTCGACCGAGACGCCGAGCACCGCCGCCGCCATCCCACGTGGATCCTGAAGGCGAATACAGCCATGGCTGAGCGCCCGCATATCGCGCTGGAAGAAGGATTTTTGCGGCGTGTCGTGCATGTAGATGGCGTGCTTGTTGGGGAACAGGATCTTCAGTTCGCCCAGCGCATTGGCTTCGCTCGGCTGCTGGCGCACGCTGTAGGGAATGTTGGCGCCGTAGGCGCCCCAATTGACCGAGGAAGAGGGAACCCGCCTGCCGCGCGAATCGGTCACCTCGTAGCCGGCACGGTCGAGATAGCCCGGATCGCTACGCAGCCTTGGCAGCATCTCGTTGACGATGATCGACTGCGGCACGCCCCAATAGGGATGGAAATCGACCTGCTTGATCTCCTTGAAGAAGAAGGCGGTCTGGTTGGTGGTCCGGCCTATGACGACGCGGGTCTTCAGCTTCTCCTCGCCATTGTCGATATAGCTGGCGGTGAAGGCGGGCTGGTTGATGAACACCCGCGGGCTGCCGAGATCGGACGGCAGCCAGCGCAATTCTTCCAGCGCGACCTGCACCTTCTGCAGCCTGTCTGCCTTGGATGCGCCGGCGAGCGAGGCGACGGTGCGCGGGCCGATGACCCCATCGCCCTTCATGCCGGCCTTCACCTGCACGGCCTTGATGATCGGAACCAGTTCGGGAACATAGACATCGCTGGTGCCGAGACGAGACAGGATCTCGCCATAGGCGCCGCCCATCTCGTCGTCGAGATTGCGCGCGATCAGCGTCAGCAGCTTCGGCAGTTCGGCGCTGGTCTCGCCGGGCTTCAGCAACAGCTTGGGATCGACGACGATTTCGTTTTCGGCGCTCGCCTGCAGCGATTCAAGTTCGACGCGCAGCGCCTGATATTCCGCGTTCTGCGGGTGCCGCGATTCGAGGTAGGTGCGCACTTCCTGGGTGTGGGCCAGCGTCTTGAGCGCGCCTTCCATGTCGACCGGCTTCGGCGGAAATTCATAGTAGCCGGTGATGCGATTGGGATCGACGCGCCCGCTCTGGGCGTCACGGGCATAGCGCAGCACGCGCGCCGACAGCGCCATCTCGAAGCGCACGAGTTCCTTCAGATGGGCATCGGCATTGACCGCCGATGCGTTGGCTGCCGGCACCTCGACCGTGTAGTCGGCCGATGCGAGGCCATAGCTCGCGGCCTCGCCAAGCACCCTCACCGCGTCCTGGGCGCGGGCATTGGGATTGCCATCATTCACCCAGATGAAATCAGGATTGGCAGAGTAATAGGCAATCAGTGCCTTGGCGATATCGGGCTCGGCATAGAGTTCATAGTCGCTGAGGCCTGCAACGGCTTCACGGAAGGCAGTGCTGGTTGCCGACGGCACAAAGGCGGCGTCTTCAGCTGTTGCCACCTGGGGAGGTGCTGCCACCAATGCGGCAAAGTCGACGCGCACCAGCCGGTCGGCCTTGTAGGTGTAGTAGGACGGGCTGCTGATTCTGGTGCCGCCACCGCCCGATACGGCGGGCTTCGGCTTGCGCTTTGGCGGCGGCGGGAATTCGCCTTGCGGACTGTGCTTGACGCCACCGCCGAACAGCATGTCGAACAGGCCTTGCGCGCTTGCCTGCGGCACACCGAAGGCCAGTGCTGCCGCCACTGCAAGCGGCATCACGGTGGCTTTATTTCCGAGGAATTTCATTAATCACCCGCTCCGGCTGCAAGCCGGCTCCCGTTCCGCGCCGCTAGACGATCTTGCCAACCGCATGGCGGATGTAAGGCGCTACCATACCGATTCATACCGATTTCGTTAAGCTTCCATAAATTTCCGCAGGCCTGTTGCAGAACGGTTTCACAACATCGTGACGTCTGGAGCGGCGTTGCCGCTCCAGACCGGTCAAAGCGGCTGCTGCTTCAGGCGTTGGCGCCACCGTCGATGGTGAGCGCGGCGCCGGTGACGAAGCGCCCTTCCGGACCGGCGAGCCAGGCAACCATGCCGGCGATCTCGTCAGCCTTGCCGAAGCGGGGCGTCGCCATCTTCCGCCGCTGGTGTTCGGCATGCGGGCCTTCGGCCGGGTTCATGTCGGTGTCGGTCGAACCGGGATGAACGACGTTGGCGGTGATGCCGCGCGGACCGAGGTCTCGCGCCAGCGCCTTGGTCAGGCCGACCAGCGCAGCCTTGCTGGTCGAATAGGCGCTGAGGCTGGTGTCGGTGACGCGCTCGGCCAGATTGCTGCCGATCGAAATGATGCGGCCGCCCTCGCCCATGTGAGCCGCTGCCGCCTTCGAGGCCACGAACGGCGCTCTCAGATTGACCTCAATGGTCTCGTCAAAGTCGGCCAGCGACATCTGTTCGATGGGCGCCGCGCGCCAGATGCCGGCGCTGTTGACCAGGATGTCGAGCCGGCCGAAGGCATTCACCGCCTCGGTGACCGAGCCTTCGATGGCGGCGGCGTCGCGATTGTCGGCTTGGATGGCGATCGCGCGACCACCTGCCGCTATAATCTCGGCGACGACAGCTTGGGCCGGCGCCGCACTGTTGACATAGGTGATGGCAACGTCGGCGCCATCGGCCGCAAGCCGTTTTGCTATCGCAGCACCTATGCCGCGGCTGCCGCCGGTGACCAGTGCTGCCTTGCCGTTCAATCCGTTCGCTGACATGTCATTTCTCCGTTATGTAACGATCGATACATAAATATCTGGCAACCTTGCCTGGCGACGTCAAGTGAATTATGTATCGATCAACACAGAAAAGATCGTCATGCCGGAAAGAGGCCGTCCCCGCACCTTCGATCGAACCGCCGCCTTGCGGCAGGCGATGGAGCTGTTCTGGGCCAAAGGCTATGAGGGCACCTCGATCGCCGACCTGACCGCGGCGATGGGGATCAGCTCGCCCAGCCTCTATGCCGCCTTCGGCAGCAAGGAGGCGCTGTTTCTGGAAGCGACCGAGTATTACACCCGCAACGAAGGCACCGAGATCTGGAGCGCGCTGGACGAAGCGCCGACGGCATGCCAGGCGATCGAGAATTTCCTGCGCCAGACGGCAAAAGCGTACTCTCAGGACGACCGCCCGCAGGGCTGTCTCATCGCGCTGGGCGCACTGCACCAGGATTCAAGCAGCGGCGCGATCTGCGATGATTTGCGCCGCCGCCGCACCGAAAACCACACCCTCTTGCTGAGACGGCTGGAACGCGGTGTGGCGGAAGGCGAATTGCCGGCGGGCTTCGACAGCAACGCGGCGGCGACCTTCTATGCGACGGTCCAGCACGGCATGTCGATCCAGGCCCGCGACGGCGCCTCGTGCGACGCGCTGATGGCCACAGTGGCCGGAGCGATGGCGGCGTGGCAGGGCCTGGTCGGAACAGCGTGACAAAGCGCGGAGCTTGTGCTGGAAATCCAGTCGGCGGCGAAATGCGCCGGGAGGGATCATCCGTGAAAAAAGGGTATCGCGAGTTGCTCGACGAGGCCAATGCCGAGATCGAGGTGGTCTCGCCCGAGGAAGCGGCCGGGCTGCTCGACGACGAGGACACCATCTTCGTCGACCTGCGCGATCCACGCGAGATCGAGCGGGACGGCCAGATCCCCGGCGCCAAACATGTCACTCGCGGCATGCTGGAATTCTGGATCGATCCCGAAAGCCCTTACCACAAGCCGTTCTTTGCCTCGGGCAAGAGCTTCGTCTTCTTTTGCGCCGGCGGCTGGCGCTCGGCGCTGGCCACCAAGACGGCGCAGGATATGGGGCTGTCGCCGGTCAAGCACATCCTTGGCGGCTATACCGCCTGGAAGGCGGCCGGATTGCCGGTCGAGCCGGGCGGCAAGAAGAAGGGCTAGCTCACCGCTCCGGCGTTGTCGGAGTCGACAATACACCCATTGGAATCAATGCAGTATCGGCTCGCGCTCGTTTTTGACAAAAGTCACAGCGCGTTCGACAACACCTTTGTCGGCGAGAATGCGACGGTGGCCGAGCCCATCGGCCCAGTGCAGCCGCACATGGCTGCCGGCGCCGGCATAACGTGTGGCATGATCGGCGGGGACTTCGCGGTCGTCCGGCGCGTGGATGACCAGCGTCGGCACCGGCGCCTCAGCCAACTGGCGGTCGCCGGTGAATTCATGCAGCGGCCGGCCCGACAGCCTTTTCACCTGATCGGCCATGGAAACCTGCGAACGCGGACCGACATTGAGCATGCGGCTGAAGTCGGCGAAGATCGCCGGCAGGGAACTTGGCGCGGCGACCAGCACCAGCCGCTCGGCCGCGACGGGCTGGATACCCTTGATCGAACCGGCAATGGCATTGGCGGCGACGGCGCCACCGAAGGAATGGCCGACGATCGCCTTGAACGGACCGAACCATTCGCCGGCGACCCTGACCGCCTCGACCGCATTGACCATATTGAGATGACGGCCCAGCGACTGGCCATGGCCCGGCAGGTCGAGCGAGGCGACCCGGTAGCCCGCATCGCGAAAGCCTTCGATCAGCGCCCGCATATATTCCGTGCGCGAACGCCAGCCATGGACCACCAGCACCGTGCCGGCGGACGCCCTGCGCGGCTCGGGCCGGAATTCGTGCACCATGACGCAGCCGGCCTTGGTCGTCAGCCGATGATGGCGCGCCTCGGCCATGAAGCCGGCGGCGCGGTCGACCGCACGCCGCTCGCCGTCGCTGAGCGCCTTCACGCTCGGCGTGCGGCAGAACAGTTCGAAGGCCGCGCGCCCGCTCAGACGCGGCGCCACAAGCTCGGCCGCGCCGAACACGCCCCGGATGACCTTCAGTCCAAATGATGCCATAGTGGCGATCCATCCATTCCGTTCACGCATGAACATAATAGTTCAAACATGAACATTAAACAAGAGCTGCCCTGGGACAACCCGCGCTTTCGCAACTGGGTCGCGGTGGCGCGCGCCTGCCATGTGCTGGAGCGTGCGCTGGCGGTAAAGCTGGCGCCGCTGGATCTCAAGCCGGCGCAGCTCGACGTGCTGATGAACCTCTATCGCCATCCCGGCATGTCGCAGCACGATCTCGCCCGCAAACTGCTGGTCGGCCGCTCCAACATCACCATGCTGTTGCCGCAGCTCGAGGCGCGCGGCCTGCTGCGCCGCGAAGGCGATGAGAAGGACAAGCGCGTGCTGCGGCTGACGCTTACCGAGGCCGGCACGGAGCTCCTGATGAAAGCGCTGAAGGTGCATATGGCGCTGATCGAAAAGGCGATGAGCCAGTCGACAGCGGAACAGTGCGACATGATCGGCGAACAGATGCGCAAGATCTATGACGTGCTGAAGGATACCTGAGCCGTTCGATCCACGCGCCTCCCACCTCACCACATCGTCTTCTTCGCCCGCTCCGGCCATTCCTTGTCGTAAGTACCGGCATCGATATTCTTGCGGCTGGTGACTTCCAGGATTGTTCCGGGTGTCGGCAGCGATTTCGGGTCGACGTGCTTTGCCGGGTTCCACAGCTCCGAGCGAACGATGGCGCGGGCGCACTGGAAATAGACCGAATCGACATCGACCACGGTGACCGAGCGCGCCGGCTTGCCTTCGACGGCGAAGGAGGCGCAAAGCGCGGCGTCGGTGGTGATGCGGGCGCGGCCGTTGACGCGCAGCGTCGTGCCCGAACCCGGCACAAGAAACAGCAGCCCGACGCGAGGATCGCGGATGATGTTCTTAAGCGAATCGGCGCGGTTGTTGCCGCGCCTGTCCGGCATCATCAGCGTTTTCGGGTCATGCATGCGCACAAAGCCGGCGAGATCGCCGCGCGGCGAACAGTCCAGCCCTTCCGGCCCGCTCGTCGCCAGGGCGACAAAAGGCGAGGCTTCGATGAAGGCGGCATATTCGGGAATGACGTGGTCGAGTTCCTTGACCGTCGACGCTTCGCCGGGCAGGCCGTAGAGGGCTTCGAGCTGTTCGACCGTGGCGATGTCAGACATTTTCCCGTCTCCGAACTGTTGCCAGCGTTACCCCCAATCAATGACGTTTTGCCGACAGTGCCGAACTAGCGGTCGCGGCTCAGTCCCTTCTCCTGGAGCTCGGCGAGATAGGCATTCCAGCGCGCGTCCTTTTCGTGGCCAAGCGTGTGAAGATAGTTCCAGGTGAAGATGCCGGTGTCGTGGAAATCGTCGAAGGTGATGCGCACTGCGTAGTTGCCGACCGGCTCGATCTTCAGGATGGCAACGTTGCGCTTGCCGGGAACCGTCACCCGCTGGTCCGGCGAATGGCCCTGCACCTCGGCCGAGGGTGAAGCGACGCGCAGCAGTTCGGCCGGCAGTTCGAACGGCCGATGATCGGGAAAGGTGACGGACAGCAGTTTTCTGTCCTTCGAGACCCTGAGTTCCTTCGGCGCCGTCATTGTTCTGCATCCCGCATCAATCCGCCCTTCCCTACGCTGCTTCGCGCGAGCGGAAAAGGCCATTTGGACCCGGCCGACATCGGATGTCGGCCAGGGAATGTCACCAAAGATCGAGAGCGGCTATCTTGAATGGCGGGTTGGATCGTATCACATAGCCGTATATAACGGCGCCACTCGCAGCATTGGAAACGCTTGAACGCATGGACATGATCGATCCCTTCGGTCGCACGATCAGCTACTTGCGCGTGTCGGTCACCGACCGCTGCGATTTCCGCTGCACCTATTGCATGGCCGAGGACATGGCGTTCCTGCCCAAGAAGGACCTGCTGTCGCTCGAGGAACTCGACCGGCTCTGCACCGTCTTCATCGAAAAGGGCGTGCGCAAACTGCG
The DNA here is from genome assembly GCF_040323635.1 of Mesorhizobium sp. M0037. Lineage (NCBI taxonomy): Bacteria > Pseudomonadati > Pseudomonadota > Alphaproteobacteria > Hyphomicrobiales > Phyllobacteriaceae > Mesorhizobium > Mesorhizobium sp. M0037. The sequence goes on from NZ_JAMYVB010000010.1 coordinate 177,024, forward strand.
CCTCACCGGCGGCGAGCCGCTGGTGCGCAAGAACATCATGCATCTGGTGCGCCAGCTGTCGCGGCACCTGAAGAGCGGCGCGCTGGAAGAGTTGACGCTGACCACCAATGGCTCGCAGCTGTCGCGCTTTGCCGCCGAGCTTGCCGATTGCGGTGTCGAGCGCATCAATGTCTCGCTGGATACGCTCGATGCCGACAAGTTCCACGCCATCACCCGCTGGGGCCATCTCGGCAAGGTCATGCAAGGCATCGATGCCGCGCAGGCGGCGGGGCTGAAGGTGAAGCTCAACGCCGTTGCGCTGAAGGACTTCAACGACGTCGAGCTGCCGGAGATGATGCGCTGGGCGCATGGCCGCGGCATGGACTTGACCGTCATCGAAACCATGCCGATGGGCGAGATCGACGCCGACCGGACCGACCAGTATCTGCCGCTATCGCTGCTGCGCGCTTCGCTCGAGCGCCAGTTCACGCTGAGCGACATCCCCTACAAGACCGGCGGTCCGGCCCGCTACGTCCATGTCGCAGAGACCGGCGGCAGGCTGGGCTTCATCACGCCGATGACGCATAATTTCTGCGAAAGCTGCAACCGCGTGCGGCTGACCTGCACCGGCACGCTCTATATGTGCCTGGGTCAGGAGGATGCCGCCGACCTGCGCGCGCCGTTGCGTGCCTCAGAAGGCAACGAGCTGGTCGCTGCTGCCATCGACGAAGCGATCGGCCGCAAGCCGAAAGGCCATGATTTCATCATCGACCGCCGCACCAGCCGCCCCTCGGTATCCAGGCATATGAGCGTCACCGGCGGCTGATTTTTTCCGAGATTTGGTGCAAGGAGTGTCTCCATAGAGCAGTTCACCGTTTCACGGCGAACCGCTCTATGTCTTTGTTTTTTGCGCAATTCCGGACGGAAAACCGATCACACTTTTCCTGGAATTGCTCTAGTTCACTGGAGACATCGAATGAAGCGTCTTTCCATTGGATTGGCAGTTGCACTGATAGCGGCAGGCAGCGCCAATGCAGCGCCGTTCACCTACACCAATGCGCGCTTCGGCACGGTCTGCACCTTTCCCGACGACTCTTCACCGATCGCCAGCCCGAGCCGTACAATGGCGACGGACAGCAATGGCTCAGCGCCGACGGCGCCAGCCTGATCTGCTCCGGTATTTTCAACGTCAGTGACGACACCCCAAAGAGCTTCGTCGCCGAGGAGAAGGCAATCAAGGAAGCGGGCTACCAGATCAGCTACAGCAAGACCGGCAAGAACTGGGCGGTGCTGCCGGGACTGAAGGATGGCAAGATCTTTTACGAACGGCGCCTGTTCGGCAAGGACGGCGTCATCCGCACCGTGCGGATCGACTATCCGCCGGCCGTTAAAGCGAAATACGATCCGCTGGTCGGCGCCATTGCCGGCAGCCTCAAAGGACCGTGAGCTTTTCGGACACACACCAGAAAAAGTCTCATGCGCATATAGCTGGCGGATTTACCGCAAGCGCGTTCGAGCCTAGATTCCTGGACATAGCGGCTCGTCGCTCGGTTTGGGGGAATACGACATGCGCACATTCTTACTTTCTCTTGCACTGCTTGGGTTTGCCGCCGCGCCGGCAGCAGCACAGTCCATCGGTGGCAGCTACACCGTCGCGGGCACCAATTTCGACGGCTCGAAATATGGCGGCGAAGCCACCATCACACTGACCAGCGAGACCACCTGCACCATCCATTGGGAGACGGGCGGATCATCGTCGGACGGCATCTGCATGCGCAACGACGATGCCTTTTCCGCCGGCTATGTCATGGGCAAGGAAATCGGTCTCGTCGTCTACAAGGTAGAAGATGACGGCTCGCTGCACGGCCTGTGGACCATCGCCGGCAAGAACGGCAGCGGCACCGAGGTGCTGACGCCGAAATAAGGCTGCCGGTCATCCGGCCAGCCCTCTCAGGGATTTCTAGGGGCCACGGGAGAAAATCCGTGGCCTATTTCTTTGACGTTGCTGTCTTGCCGCCGGCTGCTACAGGCTTGAGCGGTTCACCGTTTCGCCGAAACGTCGAACCGCTTTATTCTTTGTTTTCACGCAATTCCGGACGGAAAACCGTTTCACACTTTTCCTGGAATTGCTCTTGCAAACCGGTAACGCCCTTGCCTCTTTCCCCAAACATTCGCGGCGCGCTGTGCATGATGGTGGCCATGATCGGCTTCACCCTCAACGACGCCATCACCAAGTTCTCGTCGGAATCGATGAACATGGCGCAAGTCATGCTGGTGCGCGGCGCCTTTGCGACGCTGCTCGTCGGCCTGCTCGCCTGGCAGCAAGGCGCGCTCGCGCGACCGAGGTCGATGCTGCAGCCGCTGGTGGCGCTTCGCGTGGTCGCCGAGGCCGGCGCCACCGTCGCCTTCCTTGTGGCATTAGCGCATCTGCCGATCGCCAATGTCTCGGCGGTGCTGCAGGCGCTGCCGCTGGCGGTGACGATGGGGGCCGCACTCGTATTCAACGAAGCGGTCGGCTGGCGGCGCTGGCTGGCGATCGCGGTCGGCTTCGGCGGCGTGCTGATCATCGTGCGGCCAGGCTTCGAAGGCTTCAGCGTCTATTCGCTGTACGCACTCGTCAGCGTCGCCTGTTGCGCAGTACGTGACCTCGCCACCAAGCGCATCCCAAGGGCTATCCCGACCTTGCTGGTGTCGACGGCAACGGCAATCGCCATGACCATCGTTGGCGCCGTGCTCCTGTCCCCGATGGGTGGCTGGACGCCGATGTCCGGCAAAGGCACGGCACTTTTGGCATTGGCGGCGGTGCTGGTGCTGATCGGCTACCAGTTCATCATCATGGCAATGCGGGCCGGCGACATCTCCTTCATTGCGCCATTCCGCTACACCGCCCTCTTTTGGTCGATGCTGCTTGGCCTCATCATCTTCGGCGATGTCCCCGACCTGCCGATGATCGTTGGCTCCGCCATCATCATCGGCTCCGGCCTCTACGCGCTCTATCGCGAACGGGTCGTCGGCCGGCAGAAGCCGGCGGCCGAAAGCGCTGGACCCGACATGGCGCCGGACGGCATATAGCTTGGCCATGAGCCAAGACATTGCAGGAATTATCCTGGCCGGAGGCCTGTCACGGCGCATGGGCGGCGGCGACAAGACTTTGCTGGCGCTTGGCGAGCGTCCGCTTCTCGACCATGTCGTTGCCCGCCTGGCGCCGCAGGTCGGATCGCTGGCGGTCAGCGCCAATAGTGACCCGGCGCGCTTCGCCGCGGCCGGTCTTCCGGTTCTCGCCGATGCGGTGGAAGGCTATGCCGGACCGCTGGCCGGAATTCTCACCGGCCTCGAATGGGCGGCAGCGAATACCGCTTTCAAGGCATTGGCGACGGCCGCCGGCGACACGCCGTTCCTGCCGGTGGACCTGGTCGAGAGGCTGGCTGCGGCTGTTGACGAGCGACCAGGCTCCATCGCTGTTGCCAGTTCCGGCGGCAGGCGGCATCCGACCTTCGCGCTGTGGCCGCTTGGGCTAGGCCAGGCACTCCGCCACTTTCTGAGCCACGAGGACAACAGGCGCGTCTCCGCCTTCATCGAGCGGCACGACTGTGTCGAAGTGGAATTTCCGTTGCTGACCCACGGCAGTGACGAGATCGACCCGTTCTTCAACATCAACACACCGCACGACCTTGCGGTGGCCGAGCGTCTGTTGCAGAGCATCGGCCCATGAACATCTTCGGCATCACCGGCTGGAAGAATTCCGGCAAGACCACACTGACCGAGAAGCTGGTCACAGAGTTCGTCCGGCGCGGCTGGACAGTGTCGACGGTCAAACATGCCCATCATGAGTTCGACATCGACAAGCCTGGCGCCGACAGCTTTCGCCACCGCCAGGCGGGCGCCACCGAAGTCGCGGTGGTGTCAGGCAAACGCTGGGCGCTGATGCATGAGTTGCGCGGTGAGGACGAGCCGACGCTGGAGACGGTCCTGTCGCGGCTGGCACCGTGCGATATCGTGCTGGTCGAAGGCTACAAGCGCGAGGTGCACAAAAAGATCGAAACCCGGCGGCAGGAGGCCAAGGACCGCTCGCCGCTGTCAGCGAACGACGGACATATCGTGGCGATTGCCGCCGACTTCGCGGTTACCGGCGAAAGCCTGCCTGTGTTCGATCTCGACGACACGGGAGGGATAGCCGACTTCATCGAGCGCATGACCGGCCTCAAACGTTGAGGCCCCTGCCCTGGCCCGGTTCAGCCGCCCTCTTCAGCCGTTGCATTGTCTAAGCGCGTCGCGCCTGAACGCCCTCATGCGACGCGCTTCAGGTTGTTTTATTTATGCATGTCGTTGTCCCAAAACCGCTGCACACTTCGGGCGACATGCATTAACCCGGCGTCAGCATTGGCTGGATCCGCAAATCCCGCAAGCAACGGTTTTACAGTTGCTTTTCTCCCGAAAACAGTGGGAGTATCGCGCCAGCGGGCGGTCAAAAGCACCGCCCCACAGAGCCGTTCCGGAACGACGGCCGGGAGCCATAAAGAGAGGACTATCATGCGTATTGCACTGCGTATCGCGCTCGCCGCATCGGCTGCGCTGCTGACGCTCGGCGTCGCCCAGGCTCAGGAAACGACCCTGAGAATCGGCACCGAAGGCGCCTACCCCCCATTCAACAACCTGACCTCGGACGGCCAGCTCGTGGGCTTCGACATCGACATCGCCAAGGCGCTCTGCGACGAGATGAAGGTCAAGTGCACCTTCGTCGCCCAGGATTGGGACGGCATCATTCCGGCCCTGCAGGCCGGCAAGTTCGACGCCATCGTCGCCTCGATGTCGATCACACCGGAGCGCGCCGAGAAGGTCGACTTCACCCACAAATACTACAACACGCCGTCGGCGATCGCGGTACCCAAGGATTCGACCCTCAAGGGCGTGACCAAGGAAGACCTGGCCGGCAAGACCATCGGCGTCGCAACCACCACGACGCATTTCAATTATGCCTCGAAAACCTATACGGACAGCACGGTCAAGGGCTATCCGAGCAGCCCCGAAGAGCAGGCCGATCTCGCCAATGGCCGTCTCGACGCGATCGAGGACGATATCGTCGTGTTGCAACAGTTCCTGGATTCGCCTGATGGCGCCTGCTGCAAGATTCTCGGCCAGCCTTCGCCGCAGCCGGTCGATATCTTTGGACCGGGCGCCGGCATCGCCGTGCGCAAGGGCGAGACGGATCTGGTCAACAAGTTGAACAGCGCCATCGACGCAATCCGCGCCAACGGAAAGTACAAGGAAATCAATGACAAGTACTTCAAGTTCGACGTCTTCGGCGCCGAGTCCTGATCGTCTGAAACAAGGCGGCAGGGGAAGTTTCCTGCTGCCGCCTTGGCCTGACAGAAGTGGAGACAAGACCCGTCAATGCCAAGCCAGAACATATGGATACTTCTCACTTGGGGACCCGATGGCTGGATTGACGATATTGCCTATGGCGCACTGGTCACCATTGCGCTTGCGCTGGCGACACTGCCGATCGGCCTGACGATCGGCTTTTTCGTCGCCTGGGCAAAACAATCCGAAGAGCCGTCGCTTCGCGTGGCCGCCAACATCTACACCACGGTGTTTCGCGGCCTGCCGGAACTGGTGACGCTTTTCCTGTTCTTCTTCGGCATGCCGATCCTCTTGCAGTATGTCATCCGTCTGTTCAGGCCGGAAGCGACGGTCGATGTCGACAGCTTCCTCGCCGGCATGATCGTGCTGTCGCTGATCTTTTCGTCCTATTCCAGCGAAGTCTTCCTGTCGGCCTTTCGCGCCATTCCGAAGGGCCAGTATGAGGGCGGCTATGCGATCGGTCTGTCGAAATGGCAGACGATGCGCAAGGTGATCCTGCCGCAGCTGCTGCGCATCGCCTTCCCCGGCCTTGAGAATTGCTGGCTGAGCCTGCTCAAGGACACGGCCCTGGTGTCGGTCGTCAACCTGGCTGAAACCCTGCGCAACGCCGGCGTGGCGGCCCGTGTCACCAAACATTCCTTCCTGTTCTACAGCGTCGCGGCGATGGTGTTCCTTATCCTTGCCATCCTGTCGTCGATCGCCACCGGCTTCATCCTGCGTTCGCTCGGGAGGAGGGAGGCACGATGAGCGTCGTGACGCGCGCCGCCGTCGACATCGAGAAGCCACCACCACGGGCGCGAGGCTGGCCGCGGGCCCGTATCGTCGGCTACGCGCTGGTCGGCTTCTGGATCCTGTTCGGCATCGGCATCGCCGTCTATCTGGTTTACGCTTGGAATGGCGAATTCTTCGCCAGATACGCGCCGGCCTATCTGCAGGGCTTGGGAACCACGCTTGCGCTGGTGGCCATCTCTATGGTGCTCGGCGCGCTTTTTTCGCTGCCCGTCACCTATGCCCGCATGTCGAAGAACCGCTATCTGTCCGTCCTGGCCTATTGCTACGTCTACTTCTTCCGCGGCACGCCGCTGCTGGTCCAGGTTTATCTCGTCTATTACGGCCTGGGCTCGTTCAGACCGGAACTTAGCGCTTTTGGACTTTACCTACCGGTCGTCAGCGATTGGTTCCAAATTCTGCCTTACGTGAGCATCCCATCGGGACTAGCGATCGAAAGATTCACGCTTTGGGATTTTTTTAAGGACGCCTTCAACTGCGGCGTGTTCGCCTTCGCGCTCAACACCGCCGCCTACCAGGCCGAAATCCTGCGCGGCGCCATAGAGAGTGTTCCGAGGGGTCAATGGGAGGGCGCTGCTTCGCTCGGCCTGCACAAATTGCAGACGCTGCGCAAGGTCATCCTGCCGCAGGCGTTTATCGTCGCGCTCCGGCCCTATGGCAACGAACTCGTCCTGATGATCAAGGCCTCTGCGATCGTTGCCATCATCACCGTCTATGATTTGATGGGCAACGCGAAGCTGGCCTACGCCAAGTCCTTCGACTTCCAGGCCTATGTCTGGGTCGCCATCGTCTATCTGGTGATGGTCGAGATCCTGCGCCACGGCGTCGAATGGATCGAGCGGCGGATCACCATTCATCTGATCCGCTGAGCGTTCGGCTGTACCAGTCGATCGGCTCATGCGCGTCTTGACGAATGGCGCGTAGAGCCTAGAGCTATCCAAGACAATTCCGTTCCGTCTGAAGGGCAAACCCATGGCATCTGTGGCATTTCTCGGTCTTGGCGTGATGGGCTATCCCATGGCCGGGCACCTCAGGAACAAAGGCGGCCACGACGTCACCGTCTACAACCGCACCGCGGCGAAGGCGGAACAATGGGTGGCCCAGCATGGCGGCAAGTCTGCCGCGACGCCGGCGGGCGCCGCAGAGGGCCAGGATTTCGTCTTCTCCTGCGTCGGCAATGACGACGATCTGCGCTCGGTGACGACCGGGGCCGATGGCGCCTTCGCCGCGATGAAAAAAGGCTCCGTCTTCATCGACAACACCACCGCTTCGGCCGAAGTCGCGCGCGAACTGGCTGACGCCGCTGAAAAAGCCGGCTTTTCCTTTCTCGATGCCCCGGTCTCCGGCGGCCAGGCGGGCGCTGAAAACGGCGTGCTGACGGTGATGGTCGGCGGCGAGCAGGCTGCCTTCGACAAGGCCAGGCCGGTCATCGACGCCTTTGCCCGCATGGTCGGGCTGATGGGTCCGTCGGGCGCCGGCCAGCTCACGAAGATGATCAATCAGATCACCATTGCCGGGCTGGTTCAGGGACTGGCCGAAGGCATCCACTTCGGCAAGAAGGCCGGGCTCGACATCGAGAAGGTCATCGAGGTGATTTCCAAGGGCGCTGCCGGGTCCTGGCAGATGGAGAACCGACACAAGACGATGAATGCCGGCAAATATGATTTCGGCTTTGCCGTCGACTGGATGCGCAAGGATCTCGGCATCTGCCTTGATGAAGCCGACCGCAATGGCGCGCGACTGCCGGTGACCGCCCTTGTCGACCAGTTCTACAAGGATGTGCAAGCGATGGGCGGCAAGCGCTGGGATACGTCGTCCTTGCTTGCGCGCCTGGAGAAGTAGCCTGGAGATGGCCGAGCTTTCGCCCCAATCGAGCGCCGATGAGATCGTCGCCCATTTGCGCTCGATCGGCTCGGAGGACAATCGCCGCGGCATGTTGCGCTACGGTATCAAGACCGAGCGCGCGCTCGGCATCTCGCATGGCATGCAGCGGCAGATCGCCAAAAAGATCAAGCGCAACCACGAGCGAGCTTTCGAACTTTGGCAGACCGGCATCATGGAGGCGCAGTTCATCGCTTCCGTCACGGCCGACCCGAAGCGCTTCTCAGCCGCGGATGCACGACAATGGGCCGCGTCCTTCGATTCCTGGGATATCGTCGACGGCGTCTCCGATCTCTTCGTCGACACGGACGCCTGGAAGGAGCTGATTGAAGAGTTCGCGGCGGACGAGCGCGAGTTCGTTCGACGCACGGCCTTTGCCATGATGGCGTGGTCCGTCGTGCACCGGAAGCAGGAGCCGGTGGCGACTTTCCTCGGCTTCCTGCCGATCATCGAAGCGCATGCCGCCGACAGCCGCAATTTCGTGAAGAAGGCGGCAAACTGGGCGCTTCGTTCGATCGGCAAGCGATCGTTGGAGATGCACGGCGCTGCCCTTGCCGTGGCCGAACGACTGGCCCAGTCGGCCGACAAGACGGCGCGCTGGATTGGCAAGGACGCCGTACGGGAACTCACCAATGCCAAGATCGTCGAGCGGATCGCCGCCAGAAAAGGCTGACCTAGCCAACGTCCGGTTCACCGAGGTGACGCGGCAGACGCGCGCCGATTTCGAAGGCCTCTTCGAAGCGCAAGGCGGTCCGAAGTATTGCTGGTGCATGGCCTGGCGGCCCCTGCCCGGCCGCCGCGAGCATGTCCAGCACGCCGAGTTGAAACGGGCCATGATGGCGCTTGTCGAGGCCGGTACGCCGGTGGGAATCTTGGCCCAGATTGACGGCAAGACCGTCGGCTGGTGCTCGGTCGCGCCGCGCCAGACCTATCGGAAGCTGACGTCGCAACAGGACGATGACGAGACCGGCATCTGGTCGATCGTCTGCTTCTATGTGCCAAGGGCGCTGCGCGGCGGCGGGCTGGCGGCAGCGCTGCTTGACGCTGCCATAGATCACGCCTTTGCCAAGGGCGCCGGCGTGATCGAGGCCTACCCGGCGACGAGGCATCGCCGAGCTACCGTTTCATGGGGTTTCGCGGCGTGTTCATCGCTCGCGGGTTCCATGAGGTCGGCATGGCCGGCTCTCGCAGACATGTGATGCGGCTCGAGCGTTGACGCGATCGGCCGCGGCGTCTTTACTCCTGCACAAAGGAAGCGGCCGATGAGCAGTCCTCTCAAATCGACCTTGGCGCTTGCAGCCGCGTTGTTGGTGTTCACCGCTACCAACGCCTCAGGCCAAACCGCGCACATCTTCTGGAAAGATCTGCGTCCTGCGACGCAGGCGGTGGCCGAAGATGCCGGCCTGCCGATGATTGCGGCAAAACTGCCCGATCGTGGCGAGACATTGTCGCTCAACCTGCAGGACAAGACGGTACAATTAGCCGGCTATGCATTGCCGGTCGACCGTGATGGCGATCTCGTCTACCAGTTCCTGCTGGTGCCGTGGACAGGCGCTTGCAGCCACATGCCGACGCCGCCGCCCAACCAGATCGTGCTGGTGACGCCGGCCCGTCCCTACAAGATGTCGCACGCCTATGAGTCGGTTGCCGTGACCGGCGCCTTGCGGCCCGGCTTGGAGAAGAGCCAGTTGTTCATTCTCGACGGCGTCAGCATCATCCAGTCCGGCTACACCGTACGCAAAGCCGATGTGGTGGCAGTCGACACGGTGCCGGACACGATCACGCTGCCGGTCAACTCGCCCTGGAGTTTCCTCAACAAAAAGAAAAACTAAGCGCCGCCTGCTTGTGCAGCGTCACCGCCCAGTCACGGACAACCGCGCTCAGGCCGCGTTGGCGCCGGATTCCTTGTCCAGCAGCATGTAGTCGAGCGGCATTTCGGTCGTGTACTTGATCTGCTCCATGGCGAAGGACGACGATACGTCGCGGATCTCGATCTTGGCGATCAGCCGCTTGTAGAAGGCGTCATAGGCGGCGATGTCGGGCACCACGACGCGCAGGAGATAGTCGACGTCGCCGCTCATGCGGTAGAATTCGACAACTTCGGGAAATTCCTGGATGACTTCCGAGAAACGCCGCAGCCATTCATGGCTGTGCGAATTGGTGCGGATCGACACGAAGACGGTGACGCGCACATTGACCTTTTCGTGGTCGAGGATGGCGACCCGCCGCTTGATGACTCCCTCTTCCTCCAGCTTCTGGATGCGGCGCCAGCACGGCGTCGTCGACAGGCCGACTTTCTTGGCGACATCGGCAACCGCGAGCGTCGCGTCCTCCTGCAGGAGGCGGAGAATTTTTCTGTCGAGGCGATCCATTAAGGTGCTCCTGGTGCAGGCCGCGTTCCCTCGGGCGCGACGCGCTTTGGGAATAGATTGGCTATACTCCCTCTTATTTCGACCTTTCACAAGAAAGAAATTCTGTCGGATGGCACAAAAGCGAGTGATATCTTGCTTAAAGTCTAATCTATGCGATAGCGGATTTCCGATCTCAGAAACGGCAGCAAATCCATTTCAAACCATGGATTCTGCTTCAGCCATCCTGAGTTGCGCCATGACGGGTGTGGCAGCGGCAGCACTTTCAGGCTGGCCGGCGCATCCCAGATGGTGCGCCAGTCCTTCACGGTTTCGGTCAGCGACGGCCGGCGCGTGGCGCCCATATGCCAGGATTGCGCGTAGGAGCCGATTGTCAAAACGAGGTCGATCTGCGGCATCAGCGCCATCAGCGGCGCGCGCCAGGCCAGCGCGCATTCTCGGCGCGGCGGCAGGTCGCCGCCCTTTGCGTCCTGGCCGGGGAAGCAGAACCCCATCGGCACGATGGCGAATTTATCCGTGTCGTAGAATTCCTCGCTGGTTACGCCCAGCCAGCTTCGCAGCCGGTCGCCGGACGGGTCGGTGAACGGCATGCCGGACGAATGCACCTTTGTGCCTGGCGCCTGGCCGGCGAGCAGGATGCGGGCGCTGGATGATGGCAGCAGCACCGGGCGCGGCTCGTGCGGCAGTGGCCTGCCGACCGGAGTGTCGACGCAGATGCGGCAGGCGCGGACCTTTGCCGTCAAGCGTTCGAGTTCCGCCTCCATCAGGCGGAAGCGCTCGGACGGCTGGAGACGGCGCTGTACCAGCGCAGCACGTTTGTGCACTCGTCCGGCACTTTGATGCGCGCCGGTTTCATGAAATCCATGGCGATCATGCCGGTGATATCGGCGATCGAATAGGCGTCACCGGCGGCGAATTCGCGGTTTGCCAGTTCGGGGTCGAGCAGTTTCAGGAATTCGACCGCTTTCGCCTTGTTGGCCTCGCCCCATTCGGGGATCTGCGGAATTTCCCATTCCTTCATCGCCGGATGGATGTGGCGAAAAGCCTGGGCGACGCAGCTGAGCAGATTGAACTCCATGCGCCTTTGCCACATCTCGACCTTGGCCTTGCCGAGCGCGCCTTGCCCGAACAGCGCCGGTTCGGGATGCAGTTCCTCGAAATAGCGGCAGATGGCGACGGATTCGGTGAGGATGGTACCGCCGTCGAGCTCGAGCACGGGCAGCCGCTGCAGCGGGTTGCGCGACCTGACCGGCTCCTGCTTGTGCCCCATCGCACCCATGTCGACCGGCACCAGCGGCACTGCGATGCCCTTTTCGGCGAGGAAAACCCGCACGCGCCGCGGATTGGGGGCGCGGCCGCCGTCGAACAGTTTCATGCTTATCCTCCCGATCTGGTCCTTCAACTATAGTGCTCGTCACCAGAAGCGAAACATCTCTCGCAAGGCGTCACCGACCGAAGCCAGGGTGCCGTGCTTTCTTTCGAGCGGGCCGCCGTGGTGGCTTTCGCGCCAGTCTTGCGGCCGATCGAACGTGCCGGCCCAGATGCCAACCTTGCCGGCGCGGGCAATGGCCTGCTCGGTGTCGAAATCGCCATAGGCAATTGCCCAGCCGGCCTCAACCTGGGCCCGGTTGAGATCCTTTCCACCGGCCTTGCAATCGCCGAGCAGGCGGCCGTAGCGGTCGCGCTGCCAGCCGCTGCAGGTCACCGGATTGCCTGATATCAGCCGCACCAGCGCCTGGCGTGCCAGCCTGCCGCAAGCGTAGTCTGCGCCATGCCTACGGCAGATCTGCTGGTATTCCGGAGCGTCGATGCCGCGCATGCGGATACGTTCGGTGCCAAGGGTGAGTGAATCGCCATCGTTGACGATCGCCGCCCCTTGCGCCTTGCGCGTCTCGAAACGGTCGAGGCGTGCGGCGAGCAGGATCAGCAGGCCGAGCAGAATGACCGTCAGCGCGTAATCCAGCAGCTTGCGCCACAGGCTTCGCGGCGGCGGCGGATAGTATCGCCGGCGCGGCCTTGGCGACCACGAACGGCTCATATGGCAAACAGTCTCTTAATCATTCGAACGTAGCTTAACGAATTGAGATCGCTGCGCGCATAAATCGAAGTTTCCATGCCTCTGCTACGCTCGAACACAGCGGATAAATTCATTGTGGACCGCCGGAAACCGCACCGCAACAGCGATGTGGCGCGCGCGGTGCGCAAGACGCGCGACCGTCTTTCGCAGCAGGTCGGCAATCTCGACTTCGACCGCGAGCTGCTGAAGCTGCACGCCGGGACCATGGTGGGCGGCGCAGCCGTCATCCCACTGCTGGTGTTGGCGGTCGCGGCGGCCGGGCTGCTGGCCGGTGTGGACAAACAGATCAGCGTCTGGGCGCTGTTCACCCTGATCTGCTATTCGATCGTCGCCTTCATGGCGCGGCGCGTCGGCCGCACCGAAGCTGCCGAGCTCAACCCTGTTCGCACCCGCAGGGATTTTCTGATCGGCCACTCGCTGTGCGGCCTCGGCTGGGCGTGGTTCGCCTGGCTCGGCTGCGCTACCTGCCAGATCGACCAGTTCCAGGTGGCCAAGGCGGTGGTGCTGCTGCTGGCCATGGCGACGACCGCTATCATGGCGTCGTCCTTGCGCGGCTCGCTGCTTGCCACCTTCGTCGTTCCGGTGGCGGTCTATGCCTATGCTGAAACGAAATTTTGGGTGCCGGTCGGGACGATCATGGTCGCCCTGCTGGTCGCGGCATTGCCGTTCTTTGCCTATATCGCGCGCCATCTCAACCGCTCGTCGCTGATACTTCTGTCCTTCCGCTCCGAAAAGGATGCGCTGCTCGCCGAGGTGGAGACCGCGAAATCGATGTCGGACGAAGCTCGTCGGCGGGCCGAAGACGCCAATCTGGCGAAGTCGCGCTTCCTTGCTTCTATGAGCCATGAGCTCAGGACGCCCCTCAACGCCATTCTCGGTTTTTCCGAGGTGATGGCCAATGAGGTGCTCGGGCCGATGAGCAACCCGACCTATCGCGACTACGCCCGCGACGTGCACGATTCCGGCCAGCATCTGCTCGACCTGATCAACGAAATCCTTGATCTGTCGCGCATCGAGGCCGGCCGCTATCAGCTCAACGAAGAGCCGGTGATGCTGCTCAACATCGCCGAAGATTGCTGCCACATGATGGAATTGAAGGCGCGCAACAAGGACATCCGCATCGTCCAGGATTTCGAAAGTGCCCTGCCGCGGCTGTTCGCCGACGAGCGCGCGGTGCGGCAGATAACGCTCAACCTCCTGTCCAACGCCATCAAATTCACCGCCACCGGCGGCGAAGTTCGCGTGCGCGTCGGCTGGACGGCGGGCGGCGGCCAGTACATTTCGGTCAAGGATAACGGGCCGGGCATACCGGAAGACGAAATCCCGATCGTGCTGTCCGCCTTCGGCCAGGGCTCGATCGCCATCAAGAGCGCCGAACAGGGCACCGGGCTCGGACTGCCGATCGTGCAGGGCCTGCTCGCCATGCATGGCGGCGAATTCGAACTTCAGTCGAAATTGCGCGAAGGCACCGAGGCAATCGCCATTTTCCCGCTCGCCCGAGTGATGGAGGAACTGCCGGCGCTGCCAACCAAGACCGTGGCGGCGGCCCGCCGACGTTGACAGCTTGTTCTAGGCTTTGACCGCCGCCGCCATGCCCGAACTGGTAAGCGCCGCCGCCTTGACCAGACCGGCGGCAAGGGCGGCCCCTACCCCTTCGCCGTGGCTGATGCCGAGATCGAACAGCGGCCTGAGGCCGAGCCGCTCGGCGGCAAGCCTTTGGCCGGGTTCGGGCGACTGGCTGGCCAGCAGGCAATGGTCGAGCGCACCCGGGTTGGCGGCATGCAGCACGGCAGCGGCAGCGGTCGCGGCGAAGCCGTCGAGCAGCACCGGGATTTTTTGCATCCGGGCGGCGAGGATGGCGCCGGCAATGGCCGCAAATTCGCGGCCACCGACCCGGCGCAGTGCTTCCAACGGGTCCTTCAGAGCCGCACCATGGAAGGCGACGGCTTTATCGACTACATCAGCCTTGCGCGCCTGCATGGCCGCGTCCGCGCCCGAGGCGGGGCCGACCCAGTCGGCGCCGCTGCCACCGAACAGGACGGCGCACAAGGCCGCCGCAACGGTGGAGTTGCCGACGCCGAGATCGCCGAGGCAAATCAGATCGGAGCCACCGGCAATGGCTTCCATGCCGAAGGCCATGGTGGCGGCGCAGCCGCGTTCGTCGAGGGCGGCGTCCTCGGTGATGTCGGCGGTCGCAATGTGCAGCGCCAGATCGAACACCTTGAGGCCAAGATTGTTGGCGACGCAAATCTGGTTGATTGCCGCACCGCCGGCGGCGCACAGCTCAACGGCGTTTGCGGTCGCAGCGACAGGGCGCGGCGAGATGCCGTGGCGGGTCACGCCATGGTTACCGGCGAAGATCGCCACCAGGGGCCGGTTCACCGCCGGCGGGGCGCGCCCGCTCCAGACAGCAAGCCAGGCGGCGATGTCCTCGATACGTCCAAGCGAGGCTTTCGGCTTGTCGGCCTTGGAAAAAAGGGTGCGCCCCCAGTTTTACGCGACTGTATCGGCAGGCGGCAGGCTCGCCAGCAGATTGCGAAAGTCGTCGAAGGGCAGCGCGCTGGTCATGTCGGTCCTGATCATCCCCTGTGGTTGATCAGCGGCATAACCGCCTTGCCCGGCCGGCACAACTCCCCTCGACATTGGCGCGAAAGCGGTTGCCCGCGCCGCATTCCGAAGGGCTTGCATTGGCTTTGCCGTTGCACCATGTGGAGATGGAACGAGGGATTCCGGACGGAACCTTCAAGAGAAAGTCATGACGGCCATCGAATCCCCGTGCATCCTGGTCTGTTCGATCGACATGAAAACCGGCTTCTGCTTCGGCTGTGGCCGCACGCGCGATGAAATCGGCGCCTGGATGGGGATGACGCCGGAGGTACGCCGCAGCGTCATGGCCGAGTTGCCGGCCCGATTGGAAACGGTCGAGCGCCGGCCGCGCCGGGAAACACGCCGCAGCCGCATGGCGCGCGAGCGCGACGTCCTCTCTTGAAACGGCAGGTCCAATGAACCGACTGTTCTGGATGGTGATGGCGGCAATCGGCCTCGGGCTGGTGCTGCTTATGATCAACAACGACGCCGGCAGCACGTTCGGCATCGAGAATTACGATTTCAGCCGTCTGGTCTGGCTGGGGGCGATCGGCTTGCTGGTCAGCGCCGGCCTTGTCCGGTCCGGCAGGCCGCTCGGCGTCATGGCCCGCAATCTCGGCACGTGGGCCCTGATCGTGCTGGCGCTCGTCGCCGGCTACCAGTACCGCTACGAGTTGCAGGATTTCGCCAGCCGGGTGACGGCGGGCCTCGTTCCCGGCAGCCCGCTGGCGCTCGGCGTCGAGGACGGCCATGCCACCGTGACCCTGGACAAGGCCGACAGCGGCCATTTCGAGGCCCGCATCACGATCAACGGCGCGCCGATCCGCACCGTCGTCGATACCGGCGCGACCAGTACAGTGCTCACCGCCGAAGACGCGCAGGCGGCCGGCTTCAATCCGGCAGCGCTGAGCTTCACCGTCCCGGTCTCGACCGCCAATGGCATGGCACGCGCCGCTTCGGTGCGCACCGACGAACTGGCGATCGGCGGCATCGTGCGCAAGAACATGCAGGTGATGGTCGCCGCGCCCGGCGCGCTCAGCCAGAGCCTGCTCGGCATGAACTTCATCGGTTCCCTGTCGGGTTTCGACGTGCGCGGCGACCGGATGATTCTGCGCGACTGAACTGCTTAAGCGGCCTTTTCAACACGGTCGAAATCGACGGCAGCGAACGCTGCCTTCAGCACATCCGGTCCGGCGCCGGGTTTCGTCGCGTCGGTGGACAGTATCTGCCGGAAGCGGCGCGCGCCGGGCAGGCCGTGGAACAGCCCGACCATGTGGCGAGTGACGTGGCCGAGCCGCCCGCCCTGCTCGATATGCCGCGCCGCATAGTCGGCCTCCGCGTCGATCAGCGCGGCAAAATCGTAGGTGCCGGCCTTGCCGCCGTAGAATGCCGCGTCGATGCCGGCCAGGATGCCTGGCGTGTGGTAGGCGGCGCGGCCAAGCATGGCGCCATCGACATGATCGAGGTGGCGAGCCGCCTCTTCGAGCGATTGAACGCCGCCATTGATGCCGATGAATTTGTTCGATTTTCCCGCCTTGAGGCGATAGACCCTGTCATAGTCGAGCGGCGGGATGTCGCGATTTTCCTTCGGGCTCAGCCCCTCCAGCCAGGCCTTGCGCGCATGCACCCACAGCGCGTCGGCGCCGGCCGCGAAGACGCCGTCGGCCAGCGCGTCGAGCGCGGGCTCCGGATCCTGCTCGTCGACGCCGATGCGGCATTTAACCGTCACCGGGATTTTCACCGCCGCCTTCATCGCCGCCACACAATTGGCGACGAGGTCAGGCACTTTCATCAGGCAGGCGCCGAACGTGCCGGACTGGACGCGGTCGGACGGACAGCCGACATTGAGATTGATTTCGTCGTAACCGAACGCCTCGCCGATGCGCGCCGCCTCGGCCAGCTTTTGCGCATCGGAGCCACCGAGCTGCAGTGCCACCGGATGTTCGGTCTCGTCAAAACCAAGCAGCCGCTCGCGGGCACCATGGATGACAGCGTCCGCCACCACCATTTCGGTGTAGAGCAGCGCACGCTGCGTCAACTGGCGGTGGAAGAACCGGCAATGCCGGTCTGTCCAATCCATCATAGGCGCAACGGAAATCCTATGGGCTTGATTTATCACGCTTTTTCTCGTATTTTCAGGGCCTTAAAACGTGCACACGTTCGCCGTTTGTACGACACGATATCCGTCAGTTTTCGCATTTTGTACCCCTCCCTGTGCACACAGCGTGCACGAAAAAGAGACCACCCATGGCATCCATCAACAAGTTGGCTTCCGGCAAGTGGCGTGTGCAGGTTCGCTGCAAGGGCCACTCCCTCAGCACCAGCTTCTCGCTCCGCAAGGACGCCGAGATGTGGGCGCGCCGAATTGAGCGAGAAATCGACCTGGGTCAGAAGCCTGCTCCCAAGCACAAGGACGGGATCAAAACGGTCTCCGACCTGATCGACCTGCATATCGCCGATATGACGGAAGTTGGCAAGTTGATCGGGCGTTCGAAGGCATTCAGCCTGGACCTGCTACGAGCCAGGCTCGGAAGGATCAACATCGCGGATCTCAGTCGCGAACAGGTCATAAAGTTCGGCAAGGAACGAGCCGAGGAAGGCGCCGGACCTGTCACCGTTGGAATAGACATCGGATACATCCGGACATTGCTGGTGCACGGCGCGGCTGTGCATGGACTGCCTTATTCAGCGGACCCGGTGGAACTTGGTCGTGTCGCCCTCGCCCGCTTGGGTCTTGTTGGCAAGGGCAACGAACGCGATCGGCGGCCGACACTTGGCGAGATAGAGGCCCTGATCAGGTACTTCAGAGAAAACAACTTCCAGATTATCCCCGTCGACAAGATCATCCGCTTTGCGATCGCCACCGCCATGCGGCTCGGGGAAATCTGCAACGCCACGTGGGAGGACCTGAACGACCGCAACAACACCCTGCTGATACGAGATCGCAAGGACCCACGCCACAAAAAGGGCAATCACATGCGTATCCCGCTCCTCGATGTGAGTGGTTACGACGCCCGCGCGATCCTCGAAGAGCAGCGTTTCTCCACTGAGGGAAAGGGACGCATCTTCCCCTACAATGGGAAGTCGGCCGGAACCGCCTTCCGACGTGCCTGTCATGAACTTAAGGTCGAGGACCTGCACTTCCACGACCTGCGTCACGAAGGCACAAGCCGCCTGTTTGAAGCTGGCTTCAGCATCGAGCAGGTCGCCATGGTCACCGGGCACAAGGATTGGAAGATGCTCCGCCGCTATACCCACTTGAGGCCGGAGCAACTTCATGTGATCGCGGCGAGGCTTCAACAGACACCGCCACATACGGAGTTGCGGCAATCGGCTAATACCACTTTGCCAGACATCCGCCGTTGCTGGGAGGACAACGACGAATCCAGGATGGATTGAGCGATGTTGTCACGGGTCGCAAGGATTGGAAGAAGTTGCGTTGATATACGCATCTCAGCCGGAAACCCTGCACACGATCCGAACTGCGAGGGCAGCCTAGCCGACCGCCGATAAATTGGCGCTTCCTAAGGAAACCGCAGGCGGCTCCGTGGAAAACGCAGCGATAATCGCCTCGAGCGAGACATTCAATGCGCTGGAAAAAGTCCGGCCCTTCTGCCAAATAGCGACGTAGTGATAGAGCGCGGACGGTTCCACCGGTTTTGCTTCGAGGTTAAACGCTGCGTACTCACGCGCGATGATCTCATTGGTTATCGAAATGCCCAGGCCAGCTGAGACGTATCCGGCTTCGTGACCGTTGCAATCGAATTCCACCAGTATGTCCGGCTCAACGCCAGCGAAGCGCAAGGCATTGAAGTTCATTTGGTGGGCGGCGAACTGGGGATCGATATCGACGATCGTTTCGCCTGCCAGGTCTTGCGCCTCGACACAGGTCTGTTTTGAAAAACGGTGGTCGGGATGAAAGATGCATACGTTTCGTGCCGACCCGAGCGGCGCCCATTCAAACAGACTTGCGTCCAGCGGCAGTCTCGAGATTCCAAGATCCGCCCGACCTGCCAGGATGTGCTCACCGATCTGCTCGTAGCTTCCCGAAATTGACCGGACATTCGAAGCGGTCTTTGAGTGGATGATCGCCACAACCTTGGGCAAGGTCACGAAACCGAAAACAGAAGGCGCGGCAATCGCGATCCGTTGCTTTTCCTCGTTCTTCATTGCGAAGATGGACGCTTCCAGCCGATCCAGGGACGTCAGGGCAAGTTCTACGTTTCGCAGGAGTTCCCAGGCTTCCTGCAAGGGGACGATGCGGTTGGCTGATCGCTTGAACAGTGTGATGCCGAGCGTGGTCTCGAGCTGCTTCACATGTTGACTGACGGCCGGCTGGCTTATCCCGAGCGCAACCGCTGCTCGCCGTGTCGAACCGGCCCGCAACACTTCCCGGAAGACCTTCAACTGACGGAGCTTGAGGTCGCTCTGCAGAAGCTCCATCCCCGCGCACCTTTCCCTGACAACGCTCCCCGAGAAGCGGATCACGCCAACCTAGGAGCAACGAACCGCCTTAGTATATAACGGTTGGTTATAGATGAAATAATAAATATTATAGATTGAGTGTGTAATTTCAAGCGCTAGAATTAGCAAGTACCCTAAATTAACTCCAAATTACAAATATAACATTCCGCAACCTTGGGTTATACGACGTGGTCTGAGTGACAAAGGCCGGCGTAACCTTCGGTAATTGCGAGTCGAGGAAAGCGCCCCATGGGTGGTTTTACTACTCAGTTTGTTGTCGCGCTCACCGTGACCATAAGCCTGGCCCTTATCAGCGGCTGCGTGGGTACGGCATTCGGATTGTTTTTGGCCATTTCGAAGGGCACGGGACAAACGCGTCTCAACGGTGTCGTGACAGCCTACACCACGGTTGTCCGTGGGGTACCAGAACTTCTCATTATCCTGCTGATCTACTTCGGCGGAACGACGCTCGCCAGCAAGATCGCCGGCCGGTACGTGGAGGTGAACGCATTCACCGCAGGCGTTATCGCGCTCTCGGTCGTCTTTAGCGGCTACGCAACCGAAGTGTTTCGCGGCGCGATTGCGGCAGTGCCAGCGGGTCAAACCGAAGCGGCAAAGTCGCTTGGGCTGAACGCCTGGCTGCGCTGGATCTTCGTCATCGGACCGCAGATGCTGCGGCTGGCGCTGCCGGCCTATGGCAATCTCTGGATTTCGCTCTTCAAGGATACCGCGCTGGTTTCGATCGTCGGCCTGACCGACATCATGCGCGTTGCGTATGTGGGGGCCGGATCCTTGCGCGCACCGTTGACCTTCTACCTTGCAGCCTCCGCTCTCTATCTCTCGCTGACAACCGTCACGCTGCTGTCGATCCGGCTGGCTGAGCGGCGCTATCCGGCACTCGGCCGGTAGGAGGGAGCGACCCATGAACCTCGGCTTGATGTTTGACGCAATGGTTGTCCTGCCTTCGGGCGTGGGTCTCACATTGACCGTGACGGTCTTGTCGCTGACGGCCGGATTTCTTCTGTCCGTGCCGCTGGCCTTCATTCGCGCGTTTGGACGTCCTGGCCTCTCGCTCGCGGTGCTCGCATACACCTATGTGATCCGCGGGACGCCGATGCTCGTTCAGCTCTTCCTGCTCTACTACGGCCTCGCTCAGATCGAGGCGGTGCGAACCAGCGTCTTCTGGGTGATCCTGAGGGATCCTTTCTGGTGCGCCCTTCTGACATTTTCGCTGAACAGCGCGGCGCACACCACCGAGATCCTGTGCCGCGGTCTCCAGTCCGTGCCGAAGGGTGTCACCGAGGCGGCCACGTCTCTCGGCTTGAAACGCTTCCAGATCGCTCGCCTGGTCATCTTCCCGATCGCTTTCAGGATATCGCTTCCGGCCTACGGCAACGAGGTCGTGGGGATGATCAAGGGCTCGTCGCTGGCGAGCACCGTGACGCTGCTTGAGATCACCGGCATGGCGAGACAGATGGTTTCGACCACGTTCGCGCCGTACGAAATCTTCATCGTCGCCGGAGCGATCTATCTATCGCTCACCTCGATCGCGGTGAAAGCGATCCAGTTGCTGGAGCGATGGCTTTCGACCGACGGCCATCCGGTGTGTCGACGAAAGGCGCGAGTGCGCTCAGCTCTAGCTGACCCCGAGATCACGACGCCCCTGCCCTGACGCCGCAGGTTCTGGGCTCCCTTTCCATCCAAACCAACGAAGAGGTGCATCATGCGCATACCCCTGGCTATTGCTGTTTCTATCGCATCCCTGATGTCGGCATTCCCCGCCGGCGCCGAAAGCGAGCGCGTCATATCGATTGCCACTGAAGGCGCCTCGCCGCCCTGGGACGGCACCGACGCGAACGGTCAACTCTACGGCTACGATATCGATGTTGGACAGGAGTTGTGCCGTCGCATTGAGATCAAATGTACCTTCGTCCCGCAGGATTGGGATGGGATCATCCCGGCACTGCTTGTCGGCAAGTTCGACGTGATCATGTCCGGCATGGCGATCACGGAAAAACGCAAGCAGTCAATCGCGTTCTCGATCCCGTACGCCACCGGCTTCAACCAGTTCGTGGTGCGCAAGGACCTGGGTCTCGACGCCGGCGACACCAAGGAAAAGGTGAACCTTTCGACCATCGGCGACAAGGAGAAGGCGATCATTGAACGCCTCAGATCGACACTCGCCGGCAAGGCGATCGGAGCCCTGCGCTCGTCGAATTCGGAAGCAGTCGTGAAGGAAATGCTGGGCGATGTCGTGACCATCCGCAGTTATGACAGCCAGGACAACATGAAGCTCGATCTTGCGGCGGGTCGCATCGACGGAGGTCTCGCCGACTATTTCACCTGGCGGGATTTTCTGGAGACGCCTGCCGGCTCGGATGTGGTGTTTTTCGGCCCTGAACTGAAGGGTGGGCTCTGGGGGCCGGGCGTCGGCACCGGCATGCGCAAGGACGATACCGAGTTGCTCGCCAAGTTCAACGCGGCCATCGACGCGGCCACCAAGGATGGGACGATCAAAGCGCTGAGCCTGAAATGGTTCAAGAGCGATATCTCACCCGCCGTCTCCCAATAGGCGGCAACCGACTTCGACATTTGACGTGGCGCTGGCCGGAACGCCAGCGTCCCCTCCTTTAAGGCGAGCACCATGAAAGATTTCTGCGCGGTCGTTACCGGCCAATGCCTGATCAAGCACGACATCCGTGACGTAGTCAAAGACGAACGCTTCATCGCGGTTACAAACTTCCTGCGCCAAGGCGACATCGTCTTCACCAACTTCGAGTCGACGATCCTGGGCAAGCACGGCGGGTGGCCGACCAAGGGCAAATACTTCGGATATTCCAGGGCTGAAGTGCTCGACGCATTGCAGGCCATCGGTTTCAACGCGCTTGCGCTCGCAAACAACCACGCCTTCGATCTCGGCGCTGGCGGCATCCTGTCGACGCTGGAGGAGGTGGAAGCGCGCGGTTTCCTGCACGCCGGCATCGGGGCCAACGAGACGGACGCGAGGAAACCGGGCCGCCGCCAGCTGGGCGCGCCCAAGGTCGCGCTTCTTGCGATGGATGCGGGCCCTGGTCCCACCAACATGTATGCCGAAGACCGCACGGCCTTCCGACCGGCTCGGCCCGGCGTCAATCGTCTGAACACCGTCCGCAAGATAGGGGTGCCGGACGGACATTTCGGCAGACTGGCAAGGCTCGGCGCGCATTTGCAAAGCTCCCCCTTTGAACTGGCCAACTATGCGCAACCGGAGGACCCGGTAGAGGTGTCGGCCGGCAAGGAGATCAATTTCTACGGTACCGTATTCGCGCAGGCCGCCGATTTCGGCCGTCTGATCGAAGTCGATCAGCGGAGCGCGAGTGTCCATCTGTCCGCCATCCGGCACGCGGCGGCACAAGGCGATTTCGTCATTGCCTATCTGCACCACCATCATTGGGAACCAGGCTGGCAGGACGTGCCGCGCTGGGTGCAGACCTTTGCCAGGATGTGCATCGACGCCGGCGCCAACCTGTTCGTCAGCCACGGCGCTCCGGTGCTCCAGGCCGTGGAAATCTACAATGGCTCCCCAATCTTTTACGGCCTCGGAAACTTCCTGTTCCACGTCCACCCCGACGAAACCGAATGGGACCCACCGGAAGTCTGGCAAAGCATCGTCGCCGCGTGCTGCTATGATGCGAGCGGAAACCTCGCAGAAATAGATCTCCTCCCCGTCATGATCGGGGCCGAAACTCAGTCTCCCGGATCAGCAACGGACAGGCTGGTGCCCGTCGCCGTCACGGGAAGCGCGGCGCAAGACATCCTCGAGGGATTCGCGACCCGCTCGCGGGCGTTCGGCGTCGAAATCGAAGTGTCCTCGGCTTGCGGCCGCATCGCCCTGCCCGCTACCCGAAAATTTGGCTGACAGGCCCGACCGACTGTCAGACGGTCTTGCATTCGGCCGGCGCAGACTCGCCGGGTGTCTCGCGTTCCGCCTTCGTGTCTAGCAGGGCCAGTTCTTCTCCTAACGCTGAGATCAGGGACGAGACGCGACCGCGCACACGGGGCGGAAGTTTCACTAGCCCTTCAATCAGGCGCCGACCCTCCGCGCTGGCAATAAAATCCAGGCGCTCATCGACCGGGAGGGGCCGCGCCTCGACGCGGGCCTCATCGTTTCCCGGCAGCCCTTCGAAGAAGCGGCCGACAGGAACGCCGAGCGAGCTGGCGATCTCGTAGAGCATCGACGCGCTCACGCGATTCCGCGCGTTCTCGTATTTCTGGAGCTGCTGGAAACTGATGCCTATCGATCGGGCAAGCTGGGCTTGCGATACGTCCGATTGGACCCGAACCGTCGCAATCTGCCTGCCGACATGCTGATCGGCGGGATGAGGATCACTGTCGATCTTTGGCTTCTGCCCTGTCCGAAGGAGGACGAAGCGCTGCGGTTTCAACAAGGCTTTTCGATGCTCCATTAGCCAGCCGACAGAGAGTCTGTCGGTACGTTATCTGAAAGCCGAATCGCCATTTCGTATACCTTATAGGGTGTAAAAGAACCCTATCGGTAGCAAAGAAAATCTGCCTGCCAATTGTGGACCCATGGTCAGTCCACGACAGATTCGAGCCGCACGAGCTTTGCTGGGTTGGTCTCAGCAGGAACTCGCTGACAAGGCTATTGTTTCGCTTAACGCGCTGGTCCGGTTGGAAAACGGCAAGGTGGATTCCCGGATTAGCACTTTGCAGGCCATTGAAGCGGCCCTGACAAAAGCGGGGGTCGAATTCTTGTCTGTAGGGCAGAGAGGTGAAGGTGTCCGGCTCTTAAATCCTCGGGCTTGATAGTGAGTTTGGCGGTCTGGTTTCTGTTCAGGTCCTGCTGCTGAAGGCACACCCATCCAGTCTGTTCATGAGCCTGCCGACATCCGCACCGCGCGCTACTGCAGGACTAATTGATCGGCTCGCGCCCGGATCGCTGTAAGCAAATGCGCTTAGGCTGAGTCTCGCAGCTGCATTTGTCGTTCCCACAATTGCTCTCCTGCGGGTGACGAGAGACAAAGTCATGGTATTGTCGGAATCAGCCACGATCCGAACTCCACACAGCTTGGGTTGTGGCTAGGCCGAACGACGTGTTGTTGCACGACGTTCGGTCACGAAGAGTGAACCACATTACGTACATACCGTACATTACGGACACCGCTATTGTCAAACGTTCCTGATCCTGTCGACAACAAAACTGAACGCTTCGAGTTGCGGCTCTCGACCGACCTACTTGCTCGCGTAGACGAATGGCGTCGCACTCAGCCAGATCTTCCCACCAGATCGGAAGCGTTCCGGCGATTGGTGGAGGCTGGTCTAGCTTTGAAATAGGTTGCGGCCTGGTAGAAATCATCTCGCGTGCGCTTGGCGAGCAGAATATAACTCGCCTGGCCATTTTGCTAAGCTAGTACCCGTTGAACCGGGTGCGGTGGCCAAACGGCACCTGCGACGAGTGAAACTACCGAAAACGGGAGTCATGACCGAACCAGGTCGCGATATTTCGTCGTCCAGTCGCTTCGCCGGCCGCTGTCCTGGCCCTCTCGCGTACTGGCGCCTGGCACCCAGCCGCATGCATTGCTCGGCCATGCTGGTGAAAAGGCACCCTTGCTTCTCCACCCATGGCCCGAAATGGCCGCGCGGCAATGCCGCCTTGTTGCGCAGCGGCCAGCGCCCGATCGCTATCTTCTGATCGATGGACAGGTGGCCGCGTTCTGGGCATAGGCCTCGAAAGCGCCCCGGGGATTAAAGCGGTGCCGACACTGTTCCGAAAACTTCCGAAACGTCTAGTATGCCCACATGCAGTGGACTCGCATCGCTTTTGGTCCGTTCGTACTCGATCCCGACATCGGGACGCTCCTTAAAGAGCAGATTCCGATCGCTGTTGGGCATCGTGGGCTGACGCTGCTTGCTGCGCTTACGGCACGGCCGGCGAGATTCTGACCAAGGCCGAGCTGATGGACGCTGCCTGGCCGGGCACCGCCGTTGAGGAAGGCAATCTCACCGCCCAAATCGCGACACTAAGAAAGGCACTCGTTCCGGCTGACAACGGCGGCGAGTGGATCGCCACGGTGCCTCGCGTCGGCTACCGCTTCACCGGGACTGTCGAGCCGGTGGCGAGCGCATCCCGCAGAGCGATACCGCCGTCAGGCAAGCCGTCGATTGCGGTGCTGCCGTTTGCCAATTTGAGCGGCGATCAGGACCAGCAGTATCTCAGCGACGGCATAACCGAGGACATAATTACGGAGCTGGCCAGGTTCCGCTCCCTCCTTGTCATCGCGCGCAATTCATCTTTTCAGTTTCGCTATCCGGCATTGGACATTGCCGAAGTCCATCGCAAACTCGGAGTTCGCTACCTCGTCGAAGGCAGCATACGAAGGCTCGGTGATCGCATTCGGATCACCACACAGTTGATTGACGCTACCACCGGTACCCACCTGTGGGCCCCAACGGTACGACAGGGCCCTCGACGACATCTTCGCATTGCAAGACGAGGTTGCGGCTCTCATCGCCTCGATGGTCGAAGGCCAGGCGGACGCCGATTCGACGAGCAGGACCAGACGCAAGCCTCCGGCCGATTGGGATGCATACGAGTGCTACCTGCAGGGGCGCGCACAGTTCTACCGGTATGAACTGGACATGGCCGAGCCCCTATTCGTCCGGTGTGTCGAGCTCGATGCGACGTTCGCTCAAGGCCACGCCTTCCTCGCGCAGGCGCTCGTCGACAGATTTTGGTACGACAACGATCCGCGGACGCTACAGAACGCCTGGGACTCGGCACGAACGGCGCTCGCTCTCGACAGGAGCGATGGCGTCTGTCACCAGAGCATGGGCCTGGTGCTTACGCACATGCGCCAGCACAGCGACGCGGGAGTGCATTTCGAGCAAGCGCGCTCATTAAACCCGTTGGACGTGAACATAGCGGGGCACTACGCAAGCTGGCTTAACTACGGCGGCCGGGCCGAGAGCGCGCTGAACGTGCTTGAATCTGCGCTGCTGCGCGACCCGTTACCTCCAATATGGTTCTGGGAGGTGAAGGGCAGCTCCCTCTTCCTGCTAAGAAGGTACTCGGAGGCCGTCGGTTCGTATCAGAAGGCCGGCGACCAATTCTTCATTCATGCCTTTCTCGCAGCGGCGTACGCTCATTTGGGCGAGACGCAGAAGGCGCGTGCTGAAGTTCAGGAAGCACTGATGAGGAAACACGACCTGACTATCCGGCTGATTTCACGTCTCCCGTTCGCCGACCAAGTCGACCTCGAGCTTTTCACGTCAGGCTTCAGAAAGGCCGGATTTCCCGCGTGAACGCACCTTCGGGAGCGCGCCGGTCAGGCCCGACAGCCGAATGCACCCCAACAGGTCATCGAACCCCCTTAACCGAGATCGAAGTCGAGGGCGTCGGCACGCATCGGCTTCCGGGCTAGCATTCCGCGCGTCTCGTCTTCTGGACTCTTCGTTGAAACAGTCGCATCCTCTCTGCGGGGAAGAGGGCGTGGACAAATACCGATACGACAATCGATCTGATCGCTGGCGAAAGCGAACCGGTGCCAAGCATAGCCGTGCGCACCGATGGGCGAATGTGCCGCGGCGCCTGATTTTGGTGACTGCGGTAGCGGCTGGCGCTCTGGTCGCGCAAACCGCCATCCAGCACAGCGAAAGTTTGCCAGAGATCAATGCATCGAATTGGTTCGGCTCGAAGCCGGCGCCGATCGCCGGTGTCGCGTCTGTGATCGACGGCGACACGATCGAGATCCACGGACAGCGCATCCGCTTCAACGGCATCGATGCGCCCGAGAGTAAGCAATATTGCGAAGACGCTAAGGGCTTCGAATACGCCTGCGGGCGCCATGCTGCCCAAGCCTTGGACGAGTTCCTGGCTGCATCGCGTCCGTTGCATTGCAGCTTTGTTAACCGAGACCGGTACGGCCGGCTTGTTGGGGATTGCGATCGCGCCGACGGTCGCAACGTCCAGAGCTGGCTTGTCGAGCGGGGCTTGGCACTAGATTGGCCGCGCTACAGCCACGGAGCCCACGCAAGACAGCAGGCGAAGGCCCAGGCGGCGAAGGTCGGTCTGTGGGCTGGAGCGTTTCAGGCGCCATGGGATTGGCGCGCAGAGCATGCGAACGGCACCACCAGGCCGTCAGCAAAACAACCAGTCGGCATCATGCGTAATGGGCAGGTGGCGCAGAGCTATTTTTGTCAGCCACGGCGAACCTGTCCCCAGATCAGCTCATGCAACGAGGCGAACTGGTATTTGGCCAACTGCTCTTGGGGCGGCAAGCTCGACCGCGACAAGGACGGCATTCCTTGCGAGAGCCTTTGCTAGGTCCGCAGTGAGAGGGGACATGGCATGATCGTCGTCGACTTTGCCCTTTTTGCCTCCACAGCGCACACCAAGGGGAACTCTGTGGTCGCCCAGAGCCTTCCGCAAGGCTACTGGCGAAGGCAATCAATCGGTCACCGCCGCCAAGATACGCGGCGTCTGGCGCCGCAGCGACGAGTATAGGAGAATTCCGACCTTGGCCCGCTCAGCGTGCCTGAACTCCTGCGCAACTGAGGCAGAGCGATGTGCGGACGTTACACCAAATATCTGTCGTGGTCGGAAATCCACCGGCTCTACCGCCTGACTGCGCCGGCGGAGACGGGCCGCAACGACGAGCCCCGGTACAACATCGCGCCGACTCAGGATGTCCCATTCGTCACTGCCGGTGAGGATGGCAACCACAGGCTCCGTGAAGGGCGCTGGTGGCTGGTCCCTTTCTGGGCAAAGGAAATGCCCAAGGCGGCTATGTTCAATGCGAGGATTGAGGGCATCGATACAGCGCCCGCCTTCCGCGACGCCTACAAGTCCAAGCGCTGCCTGATCCCTGCCGATGGCTTCTAAGAGTGGACGATATCGCCAGCCGACGGCAAGAAAGACCCTTGGCACATCTACCAGCCAGGCCACGCGCCTTTCTCGTTCGCCGGGCTTTGGGCTTACAATTCCAATTTCGACATAACCAGCTGCACCATCATCACCGAGCCTGCCGCAGAACCGATGAAGCAAGCATGATCGGCAGCCTCTCATTCTCGACCCGGCCTACTATGACGCCTGGCTGGACCCGGCGACGCCCAAGGACAGCCTCAAGGACATTCTCAGCCACGACATCGACGGTCAGCTGCAGTTCAACCGCGTTGGACGTGAGGTGAACACGAGCGCCGTCAACAAGTTGCCCAACGACCATCCCGGCCTGGTCGGGCCGATCAACCCGTTATGAGCGACGAACCGAGCCGGCTTGCCGAAGGGATGACAGCGATTCCGCGCGGCCGAGAGCCGATCGAAAATCGCTTTGCGAGCATTCTGGCTGCGGCAGCTCGGCGGGTTTGGCTTTTCGAGGCCTGGACAGAAGTCACATTGGTTCTGTTGTTTGCATCCCGGCGACGGCGATCGGTTTCTATAGGAGTTGACGTCCGACCATCTAGCGCCCCTGTTCGAGGCATGGCATCGAGAAGCTGTGAAACTCTTCAAAATGCCCCGGAAAGGTCCGGGCGAGATACCGCACCACTCTGGAATTATCCATCAACCGGTCGAAAAAGCGGTTGGCTGCGACAAGCTCCAGGCCCACCTGGCCATGACGTTCCGCGGCGCTGAGAACCGCAAGGCTTACCGCGCCGACATCGAGCACCATCGCGCCGCGCTGGTCTTCCGCCTGTGTGGTGATCGTTGAGAGATTAAAACCCTCGACCAGCAGGGCTTGCGGTGTCAGAGCGACGAGTAGTCTCGCGTAGGTGATCCTGACCCGGTCCATCGCCACCATCAGCCGGGCAATCTCCAATTGCCTGGCTGGCAGCACCTTCTGGAGCAACCCGAAGATTTTTGTTTTCACCGGCGCGTCCCGAAGCAGCTCGAGGACATCAGGGCAAATTCCGTTAACGGCTTTCCGGTTCTCGCCTGTCTCGGAAGCGGGTTTTCCGGGAGAGCAGAACATTTGCGGCTCGCGGGTCGCGCCACGCAACCTATGTGCCAGTAGGCTTGGCATTGTCCTGAAGCCCTCGGACACCAGCGTGGCGCAGAATTGCTTGTCGCGCATCATCAGGTGGAGCGCCGCTACTATCCGGTCTAGGCTCTGTTCAGACTTTGCCGCTTGCGTGACGAAATCGCGCATGCGTTTGCATTCCGTATCGTAGGTCGCCAAAAATTCGTGTGAACGAAGCCTCTTCTTGGACCCTAATGCGCCAGCAACAATATTGCTCGCATGTCTGTCGCCACCCTTTTCCAACGCACGGTAGGCGGCGTCCTTGGCTAAGCGCTTGACTACCAAGCCACGCCTCCGACAGGCTCTCGCTCTGCCAACCTGATAATGGGGTCGAGCGTGGGAAAAATATAGCTGTCCAGCGGTATCCCATTGATGGCATGCAGTTCCGATTTACCCGCGATCTCGTGGGCAGGCGCAATCAAATAGTCCCGAATGGTGAGGTCGCCGGGATTCATACGGATCAGGACGAAAATGTCGGGTAGTGGCCGTTTATCGGCCTTGGAAAACCAGCGTGGATAGCCGAAGCCGGAAACCCTGCATCGTCCCATTGTAATCGCCACCGTGATCTCCTCGTTTATCCGCAGGAGGTCCATCGCCATGTCATGGGCAGCAACCCCGCCCTGCTTATCAATCGCGCCCACAAGATCCCGGATAATCTCCTGCCTCATTGATTCCAGGTGCCGGTTCACGCCGATGAAGCGGTAGTTTTTGGATGGCTCGTATCCGATCAGTTCATAGGCTTTGACAATGGTTCCAAAACGCCACTGGTAGCGTTGGGCCGGCGGGCACCTGGGATCCGCGTCGATCATGGCCAACGACAAGGCGCCACGGCGAGCCAGAAGTGCCCTAAGAGCAGCCAGCATCTCGTCGTTGGTCATGTGGCGATAGATGGTCTTGAGCACGATCTGCGCCCGGTCGAACAGTTTGCGGTCGACGATCGGCTGCAGGACGTTTTCCACCCGCACCCACTGTTCCGGGGGATTTCGGACTTGATGGCTTCTCAGCCGGGCCGAATGCTTGTTCCAGACGCTGTTGCCAATGTAGTTTTCGTTGGTCAGCACCGAGTGGAGGGATTCCCGCGTCCATGGTCGCCGCAAATCGCTGAGCACGCCGCGCTTGTTGAGCAGTCTTGCCATCTCCAGCTCTGTCTTGCGTGTTCTGACAAAGTGACTGAAGATCCACTTCACTGTCGCAACCTCGTCAGGCGGGCCGAGCACCAGAACTATTCGATCCGTCTGCTGGCTCTTGTATTCGTGGGATGAAAGGATGCCTTTTGAACGGCCGTGTTGATCGACAAGCAGGCGCCGCAGGCCAAAGGCGGCCTTCCCGCCCTGCCGGAAGCCCAGCCGGATCAACCTAGCCTGGCCGATGAAGACTTTTTGCGAGAGCATTCTGCTCTGCTCGGCAGCCATGCTCCGTTTGATTGCTTTGAGGACGTCTGACCCGATGCTGCCGTCGTTTGCGAATTGCTCGGCACAAAATTCGATACGGACGCCGGCCATCTGGCATCGGTATTCGTAGGCTGCGCTTTCATCAATGTTCTGAAAACGCCCCCAACGGCTTACATCATAGACCACAACCGTCTCAAAATCGGCTCGCCCACTTTCGACATCGGCCAACAGCTTCTGAAGACCGGGGCGCCCTCCAAGGTTTAAACCGCTGCGACCGAGGTCCTCGTAAGTGGCGACAATGTCGTAAGCCATGATATCGGCATAGTCGCGAATGGCATCCGCTTGGTTGTCGATCGAGTAGGTCTGGTGTTCCGTCGACATGCGCACGTACTGCGCGGCGCGAACTCTAGGCACAGTCTGGTTCCCGCCATCTAACTTTGGCACTTTCCCCACACTCTCGACTGTTGCCCAGGCAATGTCTGCCTGGGGCATGCCCAACCTACTAGGCAGCTTCCTACGGTCCCATTAGGAATACCTCGACAGTTTGTGTCGAATGGCTCGATAGTCTGATCGAGCCTCGAAGCCGCTCCTTGGGGGAACCGACCCGTGCGTCACTATATCGGACTGATCCACAAGCAAGCGGACAGCGACTTCGGCGTATCCTTTCCCGATTTTCCGGGCGTGGTCACCGCCGGCACCAGCCTGGACGACGCCCGCGCCATGGCCGAAGAGGCCCTGGCCTTCCATCTCGAAGGCCTTGTCGAGGATGGCGAAGGCATTCCCGAGCCATCATCCC
Organism: Mesorhizobium sp. M0037; assembly: GCF_040323635.1. Lineage (NCBI taxonomy): Bacteria > Pseudomonadati > Pseudomonadota > Alphaproteobacteria > Hyphomicrobiales > Phyllobacteriaceae > Mesorhizobium > Mesorhizobium sp. M0037. The sequence goes on from NZ_JAMYVB010000010.1 coordinate 208,730, forward strand.
TGGAAGATGTCGTGTCGAACAATGACAATTTCAGCCGGGTCGCCGTCCTGGTAGCGCTCAAAGCCGAGACCACAAAGGTGGTGCGCGTCAACGTCACCATTCCCGAAGCTGTCCTCGACCAGATAGATCGATATGCGGAACGCCATGGCTATAGCCGGTCCGGATTCCTGACCGCCGCCGCGAAAAAGGCGATACGCGACGAGCCAGCCTAGCTGCTCCTCAACGGATTCAAACCGAGGCGCTACCGACCTGTTCGCGAAAGCCGTTTCCGCTTTGGCAACCATTGTCTTCAAGGCCCGAGAAACCACGTCTCATTTCGTGAGCGGGCGTGCCGCCGTTTGGCCGCAATGCGCCAGCAACTGGCAACCATTCGCCCCGATCCGCGTTTGGGGCTCCAAAGGAGTTCCAAGATGATCATCAGACAAACCATTGCCGCCGTGCTCATGACTGCAGCACTTGCAGGCTGCGCGACCCAGACCGAACAGCAGCAGAGGGCAACCACAGGCGCACTCATTGGCGGCGGTGTCGGCGCCCTCGCCGGCCAGGCACTGGGCGGCAACACCGAAAGCACGGTCGTGGGTGCCGCCGGCGGCGCCTTGCTCGGCGCCGTCATCGGCCAGTCGACCACGCCGCAGCGCCGCGGCGAACAGCTTTGCCGTTACCAGGACCGCCGCGGCCGGATCTACACGGCGCCTTGCGATGATCGCTATTACAACAACGACTATTGATCCAGCCTCCCTGGAAGTGCGGCTCTCTGACGTTTGCTGCCGCTCTTCCAGGGACCCGGGATCCGTTCGGCGTTTCACAATATGAGAACGCCCGCTCAGTCCATTACACCCTCTGGCTGATGAGCTTGCGCTTGGTGCTTGCAAGGATCCCATTTCGCGGAGGCGACGTGAAGCGCTGGTTTCATGGCGCCAACAATGACATCGCATTGCCGCAGCTGAAAGTGCCGACAGCGACCATCGGCTGCGGCTGAAGAGCGGGGGTGACGGTCACGGTGCCAAGCATCAAGGCGCCAAGCGCGCCTTGGCCAAGCCGAATGGCTTGCGCTGCATGCATAAAATGTGGGATAATTTGTTTGGTGGAGATTCTCGCTCACACCATCCAAAGGCCTCCTTCGGAGGCCCTTTTCATGTCATGTTGCTTGGCAACTGAGTGCCACAACGAATGGGTGGCAGTCCTCGCCTAGGCGAAGGGGCACTGCCGCCCAGGTCCTTAGACAGCTTTCACGTCGTAAGCTTGGAGAACAATCCCGATGCTCAAAAGCATTGCGGGCTGGCTCGATGCTGCAACTGCAATTGCCATTGTTCGGCTCCTGATTGACCTCATGAACCTGTACCGCTCCGCTGCCGCCAAGAAGGCGCCGGACGGCAGGCGCGCGAGATCAAAGCCGATACGCAAGCGCCGTCCGCGTCGCCGCTGAACCGCGTCTTCCCAACCAACTCAAACTGTGACGGCGATGGTTTGACCCACCAGCGACCCGTGCACTCATCATATGGCGTCGACCGTATCCAGCTCGCGTGCCCTGCTCGGTGATGCGGTCGGCGCCGACGGGGTGATGATGCGGGTACGTCGCAAAGGCAGCCAGCCGGTGCGCCGCGCGCCTAAACTAGTCGATTCGGTCATTAGTGGCGTGTGTTGCAAGTCAAGCGCTGTGAAGCACAGCATCCAGATCGGACCTGCTGCCGTGTCGAGTGGAATAGGCGCGAGTGATTTCCGCACCAAAAAGAAAAATTTCCGCCGAGTAGTAAGCCCACAGCAGGATGACGAGCAGCCCACCGGCGGCCCCATATGAGGCCGCGACCGCGCTGGAGCCTATATACCAACCGATAAGCGATTTCCCGAGCGTGAACAGGGCAGCAGTCACAACAGCGCCAATCCAGACATCCCGCCATTCCAGGGTTCGATCAGGCAAGATCTTGAAGATGGCAGCGAAAATAGCTGCGAGGAGGACAAAAGAAACGACCGCGTTGATAACGGCCAGGACAATTGTCCCGAACGGCAACTGTGCGTTGATGAGGTTGCCTAGGGCCGAAATCGCCGTGCTCGCGACTAGAGAGACGAGCAACATGAAGCCAAGTGCGGTGACCAGTCCCAGACTTACCGCACGTGCGCGCACCAGGCGAGACAACGAACTGCCCTGCGCTTCGACCTTCCATATCATGTTCAAAGACAACCATGGCCGTTTTCGGATCCGTGCCAGCCGCGAGACAAGCAGCACTGCGCTGATCGCCGACGGCTACCAGCACGGATGGCTGTACCAGTCTGGCGGTTGTGCTGGGCGCCATCGGCGTCTCGTTAGGTTTTCCGCTTGCCGATCCGATCGCGCGAGGTCAGCGAGGGTCGAGCCCAGTCGAGATTTAGGCCTGCCACGGCCATTTTGCGCGTTCCTTCCGCACCTGGGCAGGTCTCAGACCCAAGTCTGCCAGCTGATGTTCTTCGAGTTCGGCCAGCTGTTCCCGTTGGCGGTGTATTTCGATCCAGCGCGCCACCGAGCCCATCGAGCGCAACAAGTTGTCCATGACACGGTGGGCATTTGCCTGTGGCGGTGAACGCCTCGGCGTCTCAATCACTAAGGGGTCCAACATTTCTCATCCTTCCGCAGTCCGATGGTTGACGTGTGGTGCGGAAATGCTCCAATCTGTCCAGGGACGCAAAGCATGGTTTCTCGTGCTGGACCCAATTTTTCTCATGACATGGTGCGAAGTTGGCCCGCCGACTGCCATCACTCAACGCTCTCAAAGCCTTCGAGGCGGCGGCGCGCCACGAAAGCTTCACCAGGGCCGCGGACGAACTTTCCGTGACGCAGGGCGCGGTGAGCCATCAGGTGAAGGCCCTCGAACTCGAATTGGGCGTTAGGCTGTTCGATCGCGAGCGTCAAAAGCTGAAAATTACACGGGCCGGCCTCTCTTATCTGGAGGTGGTTCGCGATGCCTTTGACCGCATTGCTCTCGGCACGGAACGCATCCAACATCTATCTCGAGCGGGAGCGCTGACGGTCAGCACATCGCCCGACTTTGCCGCCAAGTGGTTGGTAAACCGGCTTGGCAGGTTTTCCGAAACGCACCTCGATATCGACCTTAGGATTTCCGCAACCATGCATCATGTCGATTTTGCCAGAGAGGACGTCGATCTTGCCGTGCGGCATGGAGATGGCAATTGGGCGGGGCATGATGTTGTTCGCCTGTGCTCCGAGCAACTGTTCGCAGTCTGCTGTCCAAAACTTCACCAACGGATCCGCGAGCCGTCCGATGTGCTGAAATTTCCGTTGCTGCATCTCGATGACCGAAAGGATTGGTCAAAATGGCTCGAGGCCGCTGGCGTGGTCGATGCCGAACTCTCATACGGACCGGTGTTGAACCGCGCAAGCATGGTCATAGACGCCGCTGTCGACGGCCAGGGTGTCGCACTTGCCCGCACCACGCTCGCGGCTTGGGACCTGATCAACGGGCGCCTCGTAAGACCATTTGCCACAGCTCTGCGATTATCTAAGAGCTATTGGATAGTCTGCCCCAAGGCCACGTCGATGCTCCCCAAAATCATGACATTCCGCGACTGGCTGTTGGCCGAGGCCGCCGATGACGTACGTCACCTTAACACGCTAGCTCAATAGGCCCAGCGCCTCCGAACGCGACCTCCAGTGCGTCGTCGCTAACGTCCACGTTTAGGCACTGGCGCAGCTAATTTGGACAACCGAGATTGGCGCATTCCCGCCAGACAGCTTTTGGTGCCGCAAGCTGTCGCGATCAACAGGGATCAGCCGCGGTAAGCTCGGCAGAGCACATATCCTGGGCATCTCCTCGCTCGCTGCCGGCCACAGTCATCCTGAGACAGCCGTTCGACAGAAGGGACGACGACCGTTTTCGCGCGGCTTCGACTGGATCTCTGCTTCCGACATCCGCAAACCATACGCGGATCGCTTCAGAATGGACCGGGTTATTGGGGTATGCTGCATCTGCCAATGAAGGCGCTGCGGCTGCGGAGAGCGGTTGTGTGCGTCAAGCCCGGGTCGCCGGTGAAAGAGATAGGCGTCCCGGGCGATCGGTCGCGATTACGCCCGCCTCGTAGCGCAAGATCTCGTCGGGCAGTTGAGGGCTGACCTGGCGGGGGTTCGGCACGCTTTGGGAACCAACCGCATTGGCTTGTAAGATTTTATTGACAAGGTCCCATGTACGAATATTTTCGATATTTTCAAATGCGACACATCTGTTAGTATAAGTTTTGCTAATGTAAGTATTGCTCTTAGATCTGCCTATTTTTTGCGGAGGTGAGAATGTCTTGATGGTCAAATTTCCGGCGATTGGCTGTCGAAGGATCAGAAAAATGGACTTTATATTACTGTGGTACATTCAAATTTGTAGCCCAATCCTCAGCTTTATGCGGCTGCGCTGCCGCCCCGCGATTAACCACTCCCGAATGAACACGGTTAACGATTCGCTAATTTAGTTGACTATGTTTTGCACAGGTATATTTTCGATACGTTGGGATGTGCAATTTGGGCGAGCAATGGGCGATGGTGGCATCAGGCGCGTGACCGCGGTTTCGGGGCGTATCGGATGCTGAACGGCAGCTAATAGCCGCGTAGCACCGCCCAGCAACTCAAAAAGCAATCGACAGACATCAGGAGTGGACGATTCCGCGGGAGCGGAAGGTTTGTGACGTTCTCAGGAACGTCGCCCGGCAACGCTATGGCCGGCAGTAGTGTGCGCAGTGCGTAAGGGCGAAGGGGTGGAGTATGGGTAGAACTGTCAATGTTCTGAAACTCGGGGCCGGGAACACCCGAAGGGGCGCGAATTCCAATCGGGGTCGCGCGCTGGTTGCCGGTGGGGCAGGATTCCTGGGTTCGCATCTGTGCGAGCGTCTTTTGCGGGATGGTTACGACGTTGTCGTGTTGGACAATTTCCACACCGGCAAAAGATACAATCTCAACGCCCTCGTGCGCGATCCGCGATTTACGTGCATCGAGCACGACATTGTCGACCCACTGCCCTTGGATCTCCAGGTCGATGAAATCTACAATCTCGCCTGTCCGGCGTCCCCGCCGCATTACCAGGCAAATCCGATCCATACGTTCAAGACAAGCGTGCTTGGTTCGCTGAACCTGCTCGAACTCGCGCGGCGGAACAATGCGAAGATATTTCAAGCTTCGACGTCCGAAGTCTACGGCGACCCCCTGGTACATCCGCAGCCGGAAGGCTACTTCGGCAACGTCAACCCGCACGGTCCGCGATCCTGCTATGATGAGGGCAAGCGTTCGGCCGAGACGCTGTTCTTCGATTATTCGAGAACGTATAGCCTCGATGTCCGCGTCGCACGGATCTTCAACACCTATGGCCGCCGCATGCAACCAGACGATGGCCGCGTCGTGTCGAACTTCATCGTCCAGGCTTTGCGCGGTGACGACCTGACCGTCTACGGCAGCGGCCGGCAGACCCGTTCATTCTGCTACGCGGACGACCTCATCGAAGGTTTTATCCAGTTGATGAACGCCCCGAGCGCACCGCAGCACCCGGTCAATCTCGGCAACCCTGCCGAATTCACCATTCTGGAACTGGCGACACAGGTGCTCGAATACACCAACTCACGTTCGAAGATCGTGCATCGGCCGCTGCCGGTCGACGATCCCAAGCAGCGTCGGCCGGACATCTCATTTGCCCGGGAAAATCTTGGCTGGGAGCCAAAGATCAGCCTGAGCCAGGGGCTCGCGCACACCACGGCGTATTTTGACGCCCTTCTCTACCCGAACCGGCGCGTCAAAGAAGCTGCGATGTAATGAGCCGCCCGGCAATCCTGGTGACGGGTGGGGCCGGTTACATCGGCAGCCACACCTGCAAGCTGTTGTCAGCTGCCGGCTACCTGCCCGTCGTTTTTGACAATCTGAGCCGTGGCAATGAGAGATCCGTTGCCTGGGGGCCGCTTGTTGTCGGCGATATCCGGGACCGGGAGGCGCTACAGCAGGCGATCAGCACCTACCAGCCGCAAGCGATCATCCACTTTGCTGCGCTGGCTTATGTGGGCGAGTCTGTTCACGAGCCCGCAGAGTATTATTCGACCAATGTGTCGGGTACCATCGCGGTGCTTGATGCGGCACGCTCGAGTTCTATCGAAAACATTATCTTTTCAAGCAGCTGCGCGACATACGGCGTGCCCGAAACACTGCCCATTCGAGAGACCTCGGCGCAAAATCCAATCAGCCCCTATGGGCGAACCAAGCTGATGGGCGAGCAGATCATCAGCGACTACGCCAGCGCCTACGGAATGAAATATGCGATCCTGCGTTATTTCAATGCCTGCGGCGCCGATCCCGACGGCGAGCTCGGTGAGTGGCACTCGCCTGAAACGCACCTGATCCCGCGCGTGCTCATGGCCGCATCAGGCACGATCGACGAGATCGAGGTTTTCGGCACAGACTACGACACGGCGGATGGCACCTGTGTGCGCGACTACATCCATGTCAGCGATCTCGCCCGCGCGCATCTGAGGGCTCTCATGCATCTGGAGGCGGGTGGCGAAAACCTGTCCGTCAATCTCGGCACCGGACGCGGGGTATCGATCAAGGAGATTCTCCAGGCGGTGACCCGGATAACGTCAAAATCGGTTCCGGCCGTCTTCAGGTCCGGGCGCCCGGGAGACCCGGCGGAGCTCTATGCCGACCCGATCAAAGCGCGCGAACACCTGGGCTTCGTGCCGGAACTTTCCGACATCGATACCATCGTCAGGACAGCCGCCCCGTTCTTCGGACTGGAGGCCACCGCGTTCACAATTCCGATGCCGACGGCGAGGCGCCGCCGGTCAACTGCGCCAGGAATACCAAATGCATCCGAAGACATCACCAGCTCTCAAAGCTGGTAGTCGTCCCTGTTTGTCGCTTATCGGGGACGTGGCTCATTGAGGTGGGTGACAGCTTCGCAGCGAGCCTCAACTTTTGGAATCGATCGAGGTACGGATCTTGTCGAACTGCGCGCCCTTTGTATCGCCTTCCTCGAATTTTCGTTGCTCGTCGGAAGGGTCTCCCGGAGAGTGCCGGAAACTGTACCAGACACCGTCCGGATCCTTGCGCTGTTCGAGGGTCCCACTCCGGAAGCGGTGGCTGAAACACGTGCGGATCGGCGCTGCGGCGTAGGTCTTGGACCGCCAGACGAGATCCATGCACATCTTGCCATCGTTGCTCAGATGCCATCTGCCTTCGCCGACAGAAGCCGTGTCTTGCTCGGACGTCCAGGCCCGGACCGGTCGATCCTTCTGTCCGAAATAGGCCGCTCCGTTATCCCATATCCACGTGCGGTCAGCATAAACAAGCTGAAGTTCGAAAGCCGTCGGAACAGCAACGGCATCTGCAGGGACGCTGTCTTTGGGACCAGCTGCGTGCGCGGCTCCGCAAAGCGCCATCTGGCACCAAATGGCCAGGACGGGCGCAAGCGAGATGGCAAGTCGATGGCGCCTCGCCCAGCTCGCTGACTCAAATGGCAATCCGGTCCTGTTCGTCATGCTGAGCGGTCGCATTCAATGTTCGCTTCCCAAGCGGGCGTCGACCAGCCGAGCATACCGCAAGAACGGGCCCGGTCCGTCCTGCGCTGACAAGTGGCTCCACGCTGCAACTGCCAGTATTTCGCATGCTAGTGAGTACCCCGCGAAGATGTCAACCGGTAGGACCGGCAGTGTCTGTCGCGGCGCGCACGGGCTGCAAATCGAGGACGACGGTCTGCCACGCGGCACGCTATAGACATCCCTCGACGAACGGGCCGCTAACCCATAGCGAGCCGTTGCTGTACATGGCGGTCCCGTTGTCGTCGGTGTAGCCATGCGATTGCTCGTCGACACGCAGCCTGGTGTTTGGCACCAACTGACCGTTCACCTTGACGCTCTTGATGAAGAGATTGCGATCACCTGCCTTGCCGTCTCCGCCCCACAGGTCGTTGGTGTAGCGAAGCTCGATCGTCTTCGGGTTAGGCACGCTGCTGAGATCGATGTGGTACGGCTTGGCCAGGGTTGACGCCTGCATCAGCTCCGCCATGGCGGCTTCGGGCGTCGATGCGACGCTTTCCTTGCCCGGGACGTCGATCTCGGCTGTGGTCTTTCCGTCGACCACGACGTCGAACCGAGGCGCGCCCCGGAGATTAATGCCGGCAGCGTCGACCTCCAGACTGGTGATGGCGCAACGTCCTGTCTCTTTCGCCGCGGCAGCCACCAGGTCGGCCACGCGCGCTCTCTGCGATTGCACCCATCCAGCGATGGGCTGCAGCAGCGCGTTTCGATCGCCGGTATCAGTGAAGAGGTTGGTTCGCTCATCGGAATCGGCCTTGAGGTCGTATTCCTCCACCTTGCCGGTGGTCGCGTTGAAGATGACCTTTCGATCGTTCTCGCGATAGCCGAACAGGAATCCGGCCCAGGGATTGAAGAAGAAGGTCTTGTGTGGCCGTTGCTCGCTGAACAAGCTGCGCCCCTGCCACTGCTTGGGCAGCGCAAGTCCGAGTATGTCGAAGATCGTCGGGGCGATATCGACGATGCCACCGACTGGGTGAGCAACTTCATCATGAAAGAGATGCTTGTTGATCATGATGAGCGGGATGTGGATGTTTTCCTCGTAAATCGCGCTGGCATGAATGTAGTCGCCATGCTCCCCGAACGCTTCGCCGTGATCGCCCAATATGACCACCAGCGTCGAATCGAGCTTGCCAGACTGCTTGAGCGATTCAAGGATCTCGCCAAGGGCCGTATCGCCGACCTTCAGGGCGTTGAGATAGGCATTGAATTTCTGGTCGTCCGAGTAGTGGACCAGCGTGTTGCCATCGGAGGAAGGCGCCATCTTCGAAAACATCGGGCTGTCGGTGATGTAGGGATAATGGGTCATCGCCGTGAACATGATGCCGAAGAAAGGTTTTGCCTCGTCCTTGTTCATCCAGTCGATGATCGACTGCGCCGTGCAAAGGTCACTGTTGTAGTCCATGTTTTTCCACTGCTCGGAGCTGAGCTTGAAGGTCGGGGTGCCGCATTTCTGCCCCCGGTAGTCCTGGATCACATCCAGTCCCTTGTTGAGGAAAAACTCATCGACCCGTTGAAATCGGGAATCCGCGCTCCAGAAAAACCCTGTGCGGAAATTGTTCTTGGACAAGGTGTTGGAGATCGAGTCCAGCGGCAAATAGGGATACCTTGCGGTCATGCCATAATATGAAATGTCGTTGTACATCGAGGTGAGCAGAGAAAATATCGAGTAATGCGTGGACGGTGCGTGCGCATATATGTTGTCGAATCGTATCGAGTCCTTTCCATAACTCTTGATATTCGGCGTGACCGGATACTTGCCGCCAAACGTCTCGACGTATTTGGATGGCACCGACTCCATCATGAAAATCAGCACGTTCTTGATTGGGTTCGGCGTCGGCGCCTTGAAGGTCGATGTTTCCGGCGGTCGCTCGCCGACGCTGGCTACATCAGGGTCATTGGTGCTGGCATGCATCGTCAGCACGACCGGCGTTGGATTGAGCAGGGCCGATTTAACAAAATACAGGATCGGATTGTCGATCTCAGCCGCCGGCAGCGCTTCCGCACGTACGTGGTGTCCACTACCGGCGATGGCAGCGCCGACACACACAACGAGCACGCCCAGAAAGGCCCCGTAGCCAGCGGCGCTTAGCCGCTGGCACAAACTGGCCGCGGCATAGCCAAGAATGAGCACCAGGATGACGGACCCGGAAAGGGTAGCGAAGTCCTTGATGTTGAGCGCATCGCCCATCGCGTTCCTGGCATCGGCATTCTGCAGGAAGTCGCCATAGACCAGCCACTGGAACGTGAACGGTTCGCCCAGCATTTTGACGAGATTGACGTTGGCAAATCCCCAGCCCAGAGAGACCACGACAGCAACATAGAAGAGCAAGACGACGATTGCTGAGCCGAGACGGCTGGCCTTTGCCAGGAACAGCAGGATCAGGGTCACCACGGTCAGGGACGCAACGACAATCAGGTCATAGTAGCTCGATGCCAATCCCTTGGGCACGGCCCCCAAAAGGCCTGAAACCGTGGTTTGCGGATCAATGATTGCGCCGCGGTAGACACCCAAAAGCAGCCAGGACAACAGGCCCGTGCAGATGACCCGCAGGCTCCTGCGCCGGAAGCGCACATCCTTCACCGAAGCGGTCCCCGCCTTCGACTGCGTAAGGCCGCTCTCAGGTCGGCTCGCCGACCCCCTACTGCCGCCGATGCTCATACAAATTACCCGCCGCCAGTTTGCGCTTCGGCCCGAACAATGGCCGACAGCTTTCAAACCTCCACCCGCAAAATCGGCTTGCGCTAAAAAAGAGTCAATGAAATCGAGCTTGCGTTAACCAAGTCTCTTGAGAACTGGTTAACCCACGCGATCATCGGCGGCGTTGTGCCCAGGTGAGCTGTTCCATCAACTGGGCACCCCGCCATATGAATCGACGAACGGCGGGCGCCGTCGACCACCCGCCGTCGTGACTTTCAGTACTGCGCAGGCAATCAGCCGCCACGCAGACGCGTCGGGCTCAGGCTCGCGACGGTCATGGCCGGCTCTTGGGCAGGACACGTCGGCAGAAAGCGGCTCGCATCCGCGTATGTCATGGTCGCGATGGAGCTGTTTAGCCCCCCACGCTTGGCGATCCAGCCGCGAACCCACCCAGGGTAGTTTTTCATCATGAAATTCGCGGCCACCTGATTGCCGCGCGCAGAAACGCCATACGGCAGGTGAAAGCCGAACGACGCGCTCTGCGTAATGCACACCTTGCTCTTGGGCATCGACAGATAAAGCGTGCAGGCCGAGTCGCACGAACCGTTGAACCGCACAAAAGTGCCACTGCGACGCATTTTTAGCGCACGAATGGCATAGTCGATCACATAGCCGCCGCGATCGCCACTGATGGTCTTGACGTTGGCCGTGCCAAGGCTGATGCGCGGACGCAGCAATTCTCCTGCGGAGCTTGCCGAGACCAGTGCGCCGATCAAACCGAGCGCACCGAGAAACTTCATTGTCGTTTTCATTTGCGCCTCCTGCTATTCCGTCAATGACTAGCTGGGAGGCGTAAAAATTGAATATTCCGTGTCACTAAATTTGAATCAGTCGATCGATTATGCAGTCGTTTTAGAACCTGATTGACGATTTGGTTTACCAATGACGCACAAGCATGATCACTGAAAAGTAAACCTGTCGCAGGCATCATTGCAGATTGACTGTGCTGCGTAGCGCAATCGGCGGATTTGGATCAGAGGAAGTCGGATGGCCGTTGGTGGCAAGGAGCGGAGGAGATCAAAGGAAGGCAAGTCTCGCCGCGTCTGCGTCGTGACGAATGCAATCGACCATGGCGGCGAAGATGGCGCCATGGTCGAGTTGGCCAGGCTTTTTGCCGAAGAGGGGGACGACGTCACCCTGCTATGGGTTTCAGGCAGGGATGCTCCAACGGAGGAGGCCGCGCGCCACCGCGAGCTGGAGGCGGCATCGGTGCGGCTGGTGATTCTCGACAAGTCCGATCAGCTGCTTCCTTCGCTGACGACACCCGAGAGCCGGTCCGCCGCTGTGCTGCATTATCTCGAACGGACCGGCCACGATTTGGTCTACGCGCCCCTTGAGGGCGGGCTGCTTTACTACACGCTGCTGGCTGTCGAGACTGCGGCTTTTGCCGCGCCGCCGATCGTGGTCGTCGCTCACGCTCCGGAAGAATGGGAACATGAAGCCGACAAGGCGTTCTTCGACAGCACCGAGGTGATTGCCGTCGCCTTTATGGAGAAATACTGCGCCGAGATGGCGAACCGGACGATCTGTGTGTCCGCAGCCTTGCGACACTGGATGTTGTCGAAGGGTTGGAAGGTGAAGAAGGCGATCGTGACGCCGATGTTGCCGTTGCAGGATCGTCTCGCTCCAGCCGGTGCGCGATCGTCGACGGGGGGCGCCGGAGAACTTGCCGTCTTGGCCGGATGGCGCTTCCGCGATGGCCTGACGCTGCTTTGCGACGCGCTCGACATCATAGCGCCAATGGCGCCAAAAGGGCTGACGGTCACCGCATTCGGTCCATTTGGAAAGATCATGGGCGAGCACAGCGGTGGACTGCTGCTGAGACGCGCCGAGCGGTGGCCGTTCAAGGTCAACCTGTTGGCGCACGCAAGCCCCGCCGCAAAGCTCGACTACGTCGCGCGGGCCGGCGCGATTGCCGTCATCCCCGCCCGCGCCGCATCGACGGGCGGCACCGTTGCCGCATGTATCAAGGCGGGATTGCCTTTCGTTGCGACCAATGTCGACGCGAACGCCGAGCGCTGGAGTGCGCAGGCAAGGCAGCCGCGGCTGGTCGATCCAGACGCCGCCGCGTTGGCGCAGGCCATTTCGGCGGCGCTCGACGACCCGCCTCGCCCACTGCCTGTCGACAGCCTGAGCCAATGTCGGCAGTCCTGGCTCGATACGCGCAACTTGCCGACGCCAACTAGGCGCTGGCGCGTCGACAAAAATGCCGGGTCGTCACCCCTGGTCTCTATCGTCATGGCCCATCGCAACCGGCCGCTCTATCTTAAACAGGCAATCGCTGCGATCGAAGCGCAAACCTATGATCACCTGGAATTGGTTCTGGTCGACGACGGAAGCGACCTGGATGAAGTCAGGCGATTGCTGGATACGCTGGAACCGACCTTCCGTCAGCGCGGGTGGAAGATTCTGCGCCGACCGCACAAGCACCTCGGCGCGGCGCGAAATGCCGGCATCCGCGCTTCGCGTGGCGAGCTGATCCTGTTCGTCGACGACGACAACGCGCTGTTTGCGGAGGCCGTCGATCATTTCGTGCGTGCGATGGCTACATCGGGTGCCGACATCTGCACTGCGTTCCAACTGATCTTCTACGAGGATTTCGTGCCCGAAGATCGCGCCGACGGGCTGATCCAGTACCTGCCTCTGGGTGGTCCCGACGCGCTCGGCCTGATCCATAACGTCTACGGTGACGCGAATGCGATGATGCGCCGGTCTGTCTTCTCGCGGATCGGGTTCTTGATCGAAAAGCCGGGCTACGCCATGCACGACTGGGAATTTTTTGCCCGAGCCTCTCTCGTCGGTCTCAAGATCAGGACGATTCCAAAGCCGCTATACTGGTATCGCTCGAAACCGGATGGCATGTTTCGGACGTCGAACTGGTACGACAACCGGCTTCCCATCCTGGAGGCTTTCAGGTCGAGCCTGTCCGACGACGTCCGCCTGCTGCATCATTTGGCCATTGCCCAGAACACGCACCGGTCCGAAATTGAAAGTGCCCGCGAAAACCTGAAATATACCCCCGGCAATCGGAAATATATGGAGCTTTGCGACATCGAGCCGAACAGCGATGCGGCCATAGAGAAGCTTGCCAGCATTGCTGGGTCGATCGGCCGCCCAGATACGGCTGCCACTTTGCTTGGGCGCCCCGCCACAGACCACAATGCCGCCGACCGTCCTGATGTCGGCGGCGGTTCTATCATTCTCGACTACGGCATGCTGAGGAGTGCGCGGTTGCTTACACCGCGCGTCTCGGCTCTCCCGCTGCTGCTGGTCGCACCGGACGACGGCGGGGTGTTCTTGCGTCCGCATGCGGACGGCCCGGTCGCTGCATCGCTTGATCATCATTTTCCAGCCTTCTTCCGGAAGGTTGAAGCATCCGTCGAAATCGCTCATGCCGATGCGCCGGCGATGGATTTTGCTCTCGCCCTTGCTCGACCCGACCAGCCCATAGACTGGCAACGGGACATCGGCGCGCAAACGATCGCCTTTTCAGGCTGGATGAGCATCGAAGACAGATTTGTGCGTCATCACTTGGTGGCAACGCTTCGCACACGAAGGAAGATGCTGCTTTCAATCGTTCTCGCCGTTCGTTTCACCGCAACGTCCAACGGTTTTCCCACGAATGCGTTCTTCCGCAAGCTGACACTGTTCAGCGAATAAACGTCGATCCAACCAGGCAAGGGAGATCGGAGCGCAGCCAGGCCCGTTCATCGATCGTGCGCGTTAACCACGTTGGTGGAACCTTCCAAGAATGGTTGACAAAACGTTAACAGACGCTAATGTTTCAGTGGGTTGAGTAGGTGGGGTGCGTTATGCGTAGGATTCATTCTTTACTGTTGGGTGGACTTAGTCTGCTGGGGTTGAGCGTCGCTTTTTCTGACGCGGCGCAGGCGAAGACCGAAGTTGGCGTCAAGGAAGCCGAGCTTGCCTGCGAGCAGGCCCTTAAAACCGGCACCATCGAGGCACTTGAGGATTATCTGCACCGGTACCCGAACGCTCCGACAGCCTGCAAGGCGCTTGCTCTCAACAGTTTGGGCCAGTTTGCGGGCGGTGAAGAGGGCAAAGGCCACGGTGAAGGCGGCGGCCGCTACGGCGGATAAGCATCAGCCGGATTTTCCCTCAGTAGTTCGAGCACATCAGGTGGCGTAGTCGCTGCGGTGGTGTTGCATGGCCAGGGTCGAAACGAAACCGGCGAAGGGCTCCGAGGTCTTCATCCAGCCGAGTTCGACGAGTTGCGCGCCGTCACCCCGATAGCAGACGGAGCTTTGGTTCCGAAGCGCGAGTTTCGGATTGCGCTCCAAGGCCTCCATGTAGGCAGCGCGCTCCTCAAGCGTCTTTTCCTTGAGCTGCGCATTTTCACTCAGAGACGACGCTGATTTCTGGCGGAATCCCCAGACGAATTTGAAGTGCAGCAATGCGACGCGCAGTTCGCTGAATCGGACCTTGCTGATCGTGTGCTGTGCGACGTGATAACGCGTGCCGCGCCCCCATTTCACGATCGGCACCTTTGTCAGGCACGGGGGAAAAGTTTGCTTGAACCGGCCGTGCCAGAAGACCCGTTCCCTCACGCCACCGAACATCTGCTCGGGTGGGTACATACCGTCGCGCGGGCGCAGCCATCCCGGCTCCGGGTCGAAGTAGGGTGAAGCTTCAACAAGCGGGATCTTGCCATCATAGCTGTATTCGGCCAACGGGCCATCGGCGTACATGTCGATCATGGAGCCTATGACAGCGTCGACGCCGGTCGAATCGAGGTAGCTGCAAAGCTGCTGGAGATTTGCCCGCTCAAAATCGGGATAGACGAGAAGTTCGTCGGCGTCGATCGAAAGGCACCAATGGCCGGTGCCGAACACATTCATGAGCGTGTTGATCCATCGCGGCGGATCGATGTTTTCAGCGAAATGCGATCCTTCCGTGTGGAAGCAGTGGCTGTCCGGCTGCTCCAGGATCAATTCGCGGGTCCCATCCGTGGAGCCATTGTCCAGGAAGAAGAACCGATCGACGCCCAGGCCGCGGTAGTGGTCGAGAAGTTGCCGCAGCAATTGGGCTTCGTTGCGCAGTCCGACAAAGCACAAGATCTCGCCATCGGTCACGTCAATGGGCCGGTCGTCCAGTCGCGCGAGATGTTTTGGGGATCGAAGTTCAACCATCCGAGGTCATCAACCAGTTTACGCGAAAGGCAGGTACGCTGCTGAGAGTCCCGCGAAACGATTATCAAAGTGTTATCCAACTGTTGGCAAGACTGTTTCGAACGAAGCGGGCTGACAAGGGGGGGGCATTGAGCATTGGTTCCAAGGCAGGCGCCATGCCCACGGGTAAGCGACAGGCAAGCCAGAAGCCTCGCAATGTGTGTGTCGTTTCGGAGGTTGAGTTCGGCTCGACGGCGACTGGCGATCACGGGTCGGTAACCTACGCGCTGGCGCAGCATCTGGCCGGAACCGGCGATACCGTGACGCTGCTTTGGGCGCCGAGCCCGCTCGGCAGCCAGCCCGATGATCAGGAAATAGCCAGGCTGGGCAAATGGTGCTTCGATAATTTCCTGGTGCGGCTCGAATTGTTGCCGCCCTCGCCCGAGTTGCTGCGCGGCACGGAGTCCTGCGACAAGAACTCATTGGCCGTCTACCACTACCTCAAGCAGAATGCATTCGACGTCGTCTATTTTGCGCTTGAAGGCGGACTGGCGCATTTCTCCACCCTTGCGAAGCGCACAGGCGTCTTTCCCGATCCTCCTGCGATCGTCGTGCTCGCACATGAGCCGCTTGTGTGGAAGCTGGAAGCCAATTCACGGGCGGTCGAACGCAAGGAGCAGATGACCGTCGCGCACATGGAAAAGACGTCGGCCGAGACGTGCGACCATCTTGTCATCGCTGGTCAGTCGCTGCTCGACTGGATGGCGAAGGCGGGATGGAAGCTGCCCACCAGCCATCACATTGCTGCGCCCCTCGAGCCGGAGGAGTGGCGTTCGAACTTCGCTGTCGATCACTACAGGCCGCGGGATCGGCCAACCGCCGAAGTGATTCATTTTTCAGGCACAGAGGCGCGCGATGGGCTGACGCTGTTCTGCGATGCGCTCGATCGTCTGGCCGACAGCGGCGTGACCGATCTGACAGTGACGGTAGTCGGCGCGTTTGGTCATGTCCTGGGCGAGCATTCGGGTGGCATGATCGTTCGGCGTGCGCGGCAATGGCCGTTCAAATTGAAGCTCCTGCCCATTCGAGATGAGCCTGACATCTATAGATACCTGCGGCAGAGTCATGCTCTGGTGGCGATGACGCACTCAGCGGCTCAGCTGCCGCTGGAAGTGATGACGTGCCTTCACGAAGAAATCCCGTTCATTGCGACAGATGTCGGCAGCATTCGTGACGTGCTCCATCCGAAGTCGGCCGATGCCGTCCTGATGGATGCGTCGGCCTCCGCCATCGCGGCCAAAATTGCGTCTGTGCTGGAAAGCCGATCGTTTCGTCCGGCAAAGCCCCTGCAAAAGCGGGAAGCGCTGGAGAAAGCCTGGAGCGGGCTGCACGCGAAATTCTCCCGCGAACCCGGCAAGGTCTCCAGTCGCAGGCGGAGCCAACGGCCGCTCGTTTCGATCATCACTGCGCACTACAACCGGGTGCACCTGTTGCCGCAGGCGATTGCCTCGGTTCGACGCCAGGACTACCCCAACATCGAATTGATTGTCGTCGATGACGGCAGCACCGATCCCGATGTGATCAACCTGTTGGCGGAACTCGAACCGGAGTTCGAGCAGCGAGGCTGGCGGATCATCCAGCAGAAGAACGGCTTTCTCGGCAAGGCGCGCAACACGGGCATCCGCGCCGCCAGGGGTTCGCTGATCCTGTTCCTGGACGACGACAACGTGCTGTTCCCGAATGCCGTCAGTACGTTCGTCGCCGGCATGCAAAATTCCGGCGCCGATATCTGTACAACCTTCGCCAAGTGGCTCAACGAGCCCTTCGTGCCGCCGGACACCAGGAGCGGCTATGTGCTTTACTTCCCGGTCGGCGGGCCGACGGACATCGCCATGCTCAACAATCCGTATGGCGATGCCAATGCGATGTTCCGGCGTGAGGTGTTCGACAAGATAGGTTACCTCAACGAAGAGCGGGGGTTTTCCGCAAGCGATTGGGAGTTTTTCCTTCGCGCGGATTTGGCGGGCCTGGAGATCGTCCCCGTCCCGGAGCCGCTCTATTGGTACCGGTCGGCACCGACGGGCATGAATCGAAATGCCGAGTGGCTGAGGAATCGCAAGCCGATCATCGCTGTCTTTCGAAAGCATCGATTCGCGAAAACAGAAATGTTCGTGCAACTCGCCATCAGCTCGAACACCGATAATCATGAGAAGGAGCTCAACCTCTGGAATCTGGAGCTGCGGGTTAACGACGAGCGGTATCTCAGGTTGAGTACAGGTCCCGCCAATACCGCGGACGCCATGCAGTTGCTGGCCGAGATCGCGGCACGCGAAGGCAGGGCGGATACCGCAATTTCGCTTCTCGCCCGTGCAGGACGAAGCGACTTTGCTGTGGGTGTGGTTGAAATACTCAACGCGGCGACCGGAGAGACGGTGCCCGAGTTGAATTCCTCGCTGTACCGCGAGCAGTATCTTTCCGCCGAGCCCATGCGCCTAGCTCATGTCGGTTCGTATCCGGATGCCGATCCGGACCTGCTGAGCTATGTCGAACTGTCTCCAGACCAGTTGTTCCTCGAAGCCAGGGGCAGCAATGTCACCATGGCTTTGCTGAAGGGAGTCTGCCCGCCGGGCACCGTAGGCGCGACGTGTTGGGTTTACCTCGACGAGGAACTGACGGGCTCTGCGCAGTTTCAGCTCGCGATCGTAGACGCAGAAAACCAGACCTTCAGCAATTTCGCCCGGCTGCTTGAGGGTGGCAGCGGGAGCGGTTGGGCTGATGTCAGCCGACGGCACGAAGCGCGTGAGATAGGGGCGATGGTCAGTTCGCCGGCTACCGGCCGACGCGATTTGTTGTTGGCAGTCAAATGCGGCGGCAGCCGCCCGGAGGCGCGCGTCCTCGGCGGCTTTTCAAGCGTCCATATCCGCCATGTCGTTTCGAACGATGCCAGGCGCCCGCGCCTCAACGCACCCCAACAGCGCCAACGCACCCGCCGAATGACCAATGATGACCTGAAGCGTGCCGCGCTTGTGACGGATTATCCCTCCGAGCTGCCGACGCTGCTCATCGCCGGCGACAATGGCGGTATATTCCTGCGGCCGAATACGCACGGTCCGGTTGTTGCCGCCCTCAATTCGGCCTTCCCGGCCTTTGCCAGAAGTGTCATCGCGACAGTGGAGATCGCCCACGATGAAGCATCCCCATTCGAGTTCGCCATGGCGCTCGGCAGGCAGGAAGAAAAACTCGTGTGGAAACACGATGCACCTGTCGGCGCGCTGTCATTCTCGGGATGGACGCGCGTCTCGAGACCGTTCGAACTGCATGACCTGAAAGTTTCGGCCCGGGAGGTCGATCGCAAGTGGCTGACGATCTATCTGGCAATCCGGCTGCCATTCGGCTCGAAGCCGATGCCGTCCAATGCTTTCTGGCGCAAGCTGTTGCTGGTGTGGGACTGAGGGGCGCGGGTTGTCGGGACGCGTCGCGCCTTGTCGACTTTTAAGTGCGGTAGTAGATTAAGTCCGCGTGGAGGCGCCAAGACAATGAAGAAATCACTGGGCCTTGTTCTGGCATTTATTGTCATTACCGTATGCGCAATGTCTTTCGGCGCGGCCGCCCAGGAACGCGACGTGGGGTCTAAATGCACGCAGTGGAATGCACATCGCGTCCTCTTCAAAAAAGGTGAAGGCAAGATATCCGAGGAATCCGCGAAGGCCCTGGCGGCTTTCGTCAAGGATGCTGGGCATGATTGCGGCTACCGGCTCTACGCAACGGCGAGCAAGGAAGGCAACTACAACAAAGCCTACGACATCGCTGGTCTCAGGCTCGATGCAACCGGCGATTTTCTCAAGGCGCAAGGCGTCAAGCCCGAAATGGTGCTGGTGCTTTCGCATTGGGTTGACGACGGCGCCGCCGACACCAATACGGCGCGGAGCGCGATACTGTACACGCTGCCAAAGCAAGGCATATCTTGCCGACAATATGAGAAGCGCAGCCCTGTGCAGGTCGACCTGTTTTTCTATAGCCAGTCCTATGTGATTTCACCGCGGGTCAAGGCCGACCTCGAGAAGTTCGCCGCCAGCATCCGAGACTCACGTTGCAATGTCGAACTGACGGCTCTCGCGGCCATGGAATTCACCGGCGCCGACGCTGCAAAGACAAACAAGGAACTGGCCAAGCAGCGCCTGAAGGCGGTCGAGGATATCTTGACCGGAGCCGGGATCGACAGCGATCGTCTGGTAGACACGAAAGTCGAGTACGTTGGCGACCAGAAGCCGAACGGCGTTCGCAGTCGTCTGGCGACCGCGTCCCTGATGTAACAGCTTGCCAGATTGGCTGACCCGCGACGGACCCGCAACGATGTGGGGCTACGGCGCACCACAGCTGACGCTGGACGGCTGGAAGGCACACCTCGACCAGTTACTCGCGATCGGCACGGGCAAGGTCTATGGCGGGCGTGGGGATTCCCTGCCGGTGGCCGAGGCGGCCCAGCAGATCGCCTATGTCGACAAGCCGACGAGATCGTCACCGCCTTATCAACCCCGGCGTCAATGACGCCCCGGGGGTCTGGTGGGCTTTTCTGCTGGGTCAGGTGTTGAATGTGGGCCGATCATACGTCCGCGATCAATCCGCCGCAGCTCGGCGGCCTTGACCACCCGTTGCAGCCCGCCGACGTCACGAAATGACGGGCGGGCACCAGGAAGTCCCACGGGTTGCCTCTTCACGCCGGCACGCCTGTGCCACCGTCGCTGCCTAAGAGGCGGCGACGGTGGCCGCTTGCAGCAGAACCCGCGCGCCGGTAACCGCGTGGGCAGGCTCCACATATTCCGCCTCGTTGCAGAACCCGCGCGCCGGTAACCGCGTAGGCAGGCTCCACATATTCCGCCTCGTTGTGGCTCAGCCCGTCACGGCACGGCACAAAGATCATCACGGCAGGCGCCACCCGGGCGAGGAACAGCGCGTCATGGAATGCACCCGAGATCATCTGTTTGTGCGGCAGCTTTAGGCTATTGGCGGCCTCCTCGACGGTTTTGACCATATCGGGAGAGAATGCCGCCCCCGGCATGTCGAACGATCGACTGATCGTTACCGTGCAATGCTGAGCTTCTGCCTCCGCCGCGCACACCTGGCGCAGTTCTGCTTCGATGGCATCGAGCCGCTCTACCCGCGGATGCCTGATATCGACGGCGAAGACCACAGACTGCGGTATGGTGTTGATCGATCCCGGCTGGGCGGTCACCCGGCCCACCGTCAGCCTTGCCCTGCTGTCGAACGGCATGATCGTCGTCTGGAGCCTGTGAATCGCGGCAACGGCCGCGACCATCGGATCCCTACGGTAGGCGAGGCCGGTTGTACCGGCGTGACCGGCGGCGCCCTCAATGCAGACCTCCAGCCAGCGCGTACCTTGCACGGCTGTGACGATACCGATCGGCAACCGCTCCTTTTCCAGCGATGGTCCCTGTTCGATATGCAGCTCGATGTAGCCGGATATCGGCATGCCGAGGGGGCGAAGGGTTGCCTCTGGCAAGGCGGAGATCGTTGCCCCGAGCTCCTCTGCGAGGGACGCACCGTCGCTGCCGACTATGGACCGCCATGTGGAAATGTCGGCTCCGGTGAAGGCCATGGAGCCCATGACACCCGGCTTAAACCGGCTGCCCTCTTCATTGGCCCAGGCGACGACCTCGATCGGCATCCGAGTCTCGGCCCTCGCGTCCTCCAGCGCTTCGAGCGCCTCGAAGGCGGAAAGCGTGCCGAGCGCTCCATCGAAGCGCCCGCCGGTCGGCTGCGGGCGACAAGCGCCTTTTCTCCCCGCGTACCGCTTGATCTCGCCAGCGCTTAGCCTGGTCAGCCCCTATGTTCATCTTGATCATCGGTTCGGTTGCCTTATCCACCACAGCAGGGAATCGCCGCGACATGCGCCAGCGCAGGGGAAGGGTTTGCCTGCCCGTTCCGGCTGAGTCGGCGCACCGTCTTAAGCTGAACTTCGGAAAAATTCGTCACAGCGACAGTTGACGACAAGCTGATCTGGCCCTGTCTCATTCTCGTGGCCTCGCGCTTGTCGCCAATTACATCTACGACAACATTATCCGGTCCCTGCTGCGGCATCGGCCTTCATCTCGCCGCACACAAGAGGGCGTGACACAGTCGTAGGTGAATTCAATCGAGGGAACTGGCTGACTTGGCGCCCTACTCCGCCGGGGTCTTCTCGAGCACCGGCGCAGTTTTCCGGCCAAAGCGCTGGACGACGAAGCGGCCCGCCTTCTGGCCGGGGACCTCGATCAGAGTGTAGGTGATCCAGGACAGCAACGTCACCGTCGGCAGCACAACGGCAACGACGATGGCGAAGCGCAGCGGCGCCGACAGTTGGTGGTCGAACTCACTGATGACGAACGCCGCGACGGGCTGCAGCACCAGCAGATGGATCAGGTAGATGCTGAAGGAAAGCTCGCCCATCAGGTGGAAGAACCGGTTGCTGAGCGTCACGGCGATCGCTCGCGCCAGCGTTCCCGCCCTTCCAGGCAGCATGCGGTAGAGAACCAGGGCAAAGAAGCCCGCCACCAGCGCTTCACGCACCAGAAGCTTGCCCAGCCCCTGATCGCCGCCAAAGGGCAGCGCCGCCAGCAGCAGCGCCAGTGCCAAGTACAGGATAGATCGCGGCTGGCTCTGATGCACGACTCCGGCCAGCAGCATCCCGCACAGGAATATCTGTATCTTGAGCGGCAGAAAGGACGGCATCGGAAAATGGATCGACAACAGCCGCATCGCAAACACGATGACGCAGCCGGCCGCCGCGACCACAAGGGCGCTCCTCATCCAGTCCAGCCTGCGCACCAGCAGCATGCCGGCCGGGAACACGGCATAGAACTGCATTTCCAGCCCCAGGCTCCAGTCAGGCAGCGGCGTGCGATAGGCGAGGTTCGGCACCAGCCCAAACAGGAACGTGAGATGGGCGACGATGTTTTTCAGGCTGCCGTCGAGGTAGCGTTCCGGCGCCTGGTGCGATCTGGAGAGGAAATCGTCGATGATGATCCTGCAATCGTAGAGATAGGGCCAAGCGCCAGCGCCAGGAAAAGCATGACATAGAACACCGGCGCGATCCTGAAATAGCGGCGCGTCCAGAATTTCAGCCAGGTTTCCGGTCTTTGCCAAGGCTCCTTTTCCTGGCGCAGCTGATAGTGGAACACCATCAGGAAGCCGGACAGCATGATGAACAGGTCGACGCCGAGATCCGGCTCGCCGACGATCGGAATTTGCCAGCCGGTCAAAAGCATGCAGTGCCCGACCAGCACCCAGATCGCCGCAAGCGCGCGAAGCCCGTCCAGGCATTCGATGCGCGACGACTTGATGATGCTGGTTTCGTAGTAGCCATGTTGCCCTGCAGCATGGCGCCTGAGGAGCGATTGTCAAGCCGCTGAGAGATGACGAATTGCGGTTACGATGGCGGATGCCGAATTGTGCCGATCTCCTCGCCAGACAATAGGCTGAACGGACAGGCAGCTTTCAGGAAACCGTCAGCGCGGCCTACGACCGAAATGAGGCGCATTGCTGACCGGCAGCCTTGGGGCCGGGACCAGTAAGTCCGCTTGTGGCCAGTTAAGAACGACAGAGGCCGATCTCGACCCACATCAGCCATGCGGCAACATCCGGTTTCGCACAAGGCTAAGCCATGAGGGCAATGTCTTCAAAACGACGTGGTGCATTATCGCTGTCCAGTAGGCCAAGCATGCTCGCATTCGAAACGCCAGTCGAATACGCTCAGCGAAGCTTTGAGCTAGGGAGGCAGGACAACCGCACATGGAGCGAAGGCTTACCGCGATCCTTGCTGCCGACGTGGTCGGCTACAGCACGCTCATGGGCGAGGATGAGGTCGGCACGCTCG